>DASWVA010000208.1:0-1623 GCA_036401415.1 Streptosporangiaceae bacterium | reverse complement strand
CAGGCCGCCCGGACCCGGGACATCGTGGAAAATCACGACCTGGACGAGGTCGGCCGGCCCGGTGAGCGGTGGGACGGCGCGGATCCGCCCACGCTGGAGCGGGTGCTGTTCCACCTGCTGCAGGAGTACGCGCGGCACGTGGGCCAGCTGGACATCGTCAGCGAGATCTCGGGTGGGCCGGTCGGCGAATGAGCCAGCCGCGAGCCTGGTCAGGCCGAGGTGGCGAGCGCGTCCCGGACCAGGCCGGCCAGGCCCTGCGGCCAGACCCGTTCGGTGGTGACGTCCAGCTCGGCCAGCGTCCACCACCGCCAGGCCGCGATGTGGTCGGTGGCGTGCATGGCTTCGACCCCGCGGATCTCGCGCTCGGGCTGGTCGGTCCGGGCCAGGAACAAGCGTTCCCGCTGGCGGACCAGGCGCCCCCCGTACTCCATGGTCAGCGAGCGGCGAAGCACCTCGCCGAGCAGCGGGATGTCGGTCCAGCCGGTCTCCTCGGCCAATTCCCGCAGGGCCCCGGCCCGGAAGTCCTCGCCCTGGTTGAGCCCGCCGCCCGGAGTGGTCCAGTGGCTGCCGTTCGGCGGTCCGTCGTCGTAGCGCATCAGCAGTACGCGGTGGTCCGGATCCAGCAGGACGACGCGCGCCGCGAGTCGTTCCGGCAGCATCCCACCATTGTGCCCTGCGCCAATCTTGTTCCGAATTGAGACCTGGGCTGGGCTCATCCGGGGCCAGCCTGAGCAGTTATGACGGACGACCCTTCGCTGACGGTGGCCCTGGAGCTGCCCTCGGCCCAGCTGCTCGCCGACCAGATCGCCACCATCCAGGACCTGCAGTTCGTCATGGAGTGCTGCAAACGCCTGCTGACCGAGCTGGTCAGGCCGGAAGAAGAACGGGACGCGGTGATCCCGCAGTCGCTGTGGTCGGCCGCGCTCACCGGTTATGACCGGTGTTTCGCGAAGGGCCGGAAGTACGGCCTGACCGTGGACGACGTCAAAGCGCTGCCGCTGGAAGGTCAGGTGCTGAAGTTCCACGAGTGGATCATGGAGGAGCGGAACACGCTGGGGCGGCACCCGGCCAACCCGTTCGACGTGGCCCGGGTCGGCGCGGTGCTGTCCGACCGGGCGCAGGTCAACCCCGAGGTGCGGGGGGTCACCGTGCTGTCGGCCAGCCACATCCTGGTCGACGGGGCGGGCGTGCGCCAGCTGGGTGCGCTCGCTTCCGAGCTGGCCAAGCAGACCGCGGAGAAGGCTCAGAAGCAGGAGAGCACGGTACTGGCCGACGCCCAGAAGCTCGGCCTGGACAAGCTCTACACCATGACTCCGCTACCGGTGGGCGCGCCCAGCGACGAGAACGAGGACGAGGACGGAAGCCCCGGGCTCAGCCCAGCGTGAACGGATCGCGGGTCTCACCGCTCAGCTCGACCCACACCGACTTGTTCTGGGTGTAGGCGCTGACCGCGTCGATGCCGTTCTCCCGGCCCAGACCCGAGGCCTTGTAACCGCCGAACGGGACGCTGGGCGCGACCACCCGGTAGGCGTTGATCCACACCGTGCCGGCCTTGATCCGGGCCGCGACCCGGTGGGCCCGCCGCACGTCGTTGGTCCACACCGCGCCGGCCAGCCCGTACGG
>DASWVA010000207.1:0-3244 GCA_036401415.1 Streptosporangiaceae bacterium | reverse complement strand
CAGGTCACCCGCGGCGCCCCCGGCGGCCAGCGGCAGGCCGGAGTGACCAGCTTCGAGGCGGTCACCCAGCTGGTCTACGTACTGGCGGCGGCCTGTTTCGTCATCGGGCTGCACCTGATGAACTCGCCGGCCACCGCGCGGCGCGGCAACCAGGTCTCCACCGCGGGCATGGTGGTCGCCGTGCTGGCCACGCTGGTCCTGCTGATCCACGACGGCACCGTGACCACCACGGGCTGGATCGTGCTGGTCTGCGGCGCCCTGGCCGGGTCGGCGTTCGGGCTGTACTCGGCGCGGACGGTGCAGATGACGGCCATGCCCCAGCTGGTGTCGATGTTCAACGCCGTCGGGGGCGGCGCCGCGGCCCTGGTCGGCATCTACGACTACATCCACACCGAACCCCTGCCCGGCGGGGTGCTCGGCACGACCACGGTGGCCACCCTGCTCGACGCGATCATCGGCGGGGTCACGCTGTCCGGGTCGATCGTGGCCGCCGGCAAGCTGCAGGGCGTGATCACCGGCCAGCCGGTGGTGTTCCGCGGCAGCCGCCTGATCAACGTCGCGCTGGGCGTGGTCATCGTCGGCACGGCCGCGTTCATGCTGGGCACGGCCAGCCTGCCGGCCCTGCTGGTCGTGGTGCTGGCGTCACTGGCGTTCGGGGTGATGATGGTCCTGCCGATCGGCGGCGCGGACATGCCGGTGGTCATCTCGCTGCTCAACGCGTTCACCGGGACGGCCGTGGCCATGGCGGGCATCGTCATCGGCAACTGGGCCCTGATCGTGGCCGGGGCGCTGGTCGGCGCGTCCGGCGGCATCTTGACCAAGCTGATGGCGGACGCCATGAACCGGTCGCTGGCCAACATCATCGTGGGCGGGTTCGGCACCGGGGACAGCGTGGTGGCCGTGGCCGGGCCGGGCGGGGACGCGCAGGTGAAGTCGATTCAGGCCGACGACGCCGCCATCCAGCTGGCCTACGCCAGCAAGGTGATCATCGTGCCGGGCTACGGCCTGGCCGCGGCGCAGGCCCAGCACGCCGTGGCTGAGCTGGCCAGCGTGCTGGAAGACCGCGGCATCGAGGTCAGCTACGCCATCCACCCGGTCGCGGGCCGGATGCCCGGCCACATGAACGTGCTGCTGGCCGAGGCGAACGTGCCCTATCCCCTGCTCAGGGAGATGGAAGAGATCAACCCCGAGTTCAGCCGGACCGACGTGTCCCTGGTCATCGGGGCCAACGACGTCACCAACCCGGCCGCCCGCCGGGCGGGCACGGCCATCTCCGGCATGCCCATCCTGGACGTCGACCAGTCCCGGAGCATCATCGTGATCAAGCGCTCCATGGGCACCGGCTACGCCGGCATCGACAACGAGCTGTACGCCGATCCGAAGACCAGCATGTACTTCGCGGACGCGAAGAGCGCGCTGGGGGCCCTGACCGCCGCCGTCAAGACCCTGGTGCGATGACCGGCAGATCATGGCTGCGCGGGCTGGTGCAGCGCGCGGGCACGACCGGCATCATTCTCATCGTGGCTCTGGTGGCGGTCGCGGCCGCCGCGGCCGGCCCGATCTACTACGAGGCCGCGCGGACCTCGATCCTGCGGGACACGATCGCCAGCCAGCCGGTCACCGGCCGGGGCTATGAGGTCAACGAGACCGGGGCGCTGCCGGGGCTGCTCCTGCAGCTGAGCACAAACGAACAGGGACAGCTGGACCAGGGTCTCGGCGGCCTGGCCGGGCGCGGGCTGTTCGCCCCGCCCATCGACTCGCTGGAGGCCGCCCTGCCGCTGCCGCAGGACAGCACTTCCATCCCGCTGGTCTGGCGGACCTCGGTATGCGCGCACCTGCGGATCGACGGGACCTGCCCCACGGCCGGCGGCCAGGTCGTGATCAGCCGTCAGACCGCGGCCCTGACCGGCTGGCGTCGCGGCCAGCGGCTGCACTTTCCCGGCCCGGGCACGCTGACCGTCACCGGCATCTACCAGCGGCCGGACGAAAACCTCGACTACTGGTTCGGCCGTGGCTCGGTCTACTTCCCGTCCCTGTCCGGCTCCGCCCAGAAGACGTCCCCGATCGACGCGATGTTCACCGCGCGGGCCACCCTGGAGAACAGTTCCGCATCGGTGCAGGGCACCGCGGTCGTGGACGAACTGCTCCAGCCCAGCCGGGTCGTCGGTGACGATCTGGCCCCGTTGCAGGCGGCGATGACCGCGTTCAGTCAGAGCGAAGCCCTGGCCAGCGCGCAGATCCTGGTCACCACGTCGATCCCCGCCGCGGTGCAGTCGGTGCAGTCCGGCTGGCGCTCCCTGGCCGTGCCGGTCCTGCTGATCACCCTGCAGTTGCTGGCCCTGTGCCTGCTGCTGCTGTTCCTGTCGGTCACCGACGCGATCGAGGGGCGGGGCGCGGAGATCGCGCTGGCCAAGCTGCGGGGCCGGGGCGCCTGGTCGACCATGGTGTTCGGGCTGTCGGAAGTGGTCATCCTGCTGGTCCTGGCGCTGCCGGCCGGCGTGCTGGCCGGCTGGGGCGCCACCGCGATCCTCAGTCACGTCCTGCTGCGACCCGGCACCCCGGTGCAGCTGGCCGGGCTGGCCTGGGTGGCGGCCGCGGCCGCCACCGCGGGCGGCCTGGCCGCGGCCGTCCTGGCCGCGCAGCGGACCCTGCGCCGGCCGGTGCTGGAGGAGTGGCGGCGTTCCGGGCTGCGCATGAACAGCCGCGGCTGGGTGGTCGATGCCGTCCTGACCACCGCCGCGGTGGCGGGCCTGCTCGAACTGTTCCTCACCGGGCAGGTCGACTCGGCCCGCCCGGGCACCCTCATCCTGCTGGTGCCGGGGCTGCTCGGGCTGACGGTCGCGGTCATCGCCTCCCGGCTGCTGCCGGTCGCCTGCCGGGCCGCCTACCCCCGTACCGGCCGGGGCGGGGGAATCGGGACGTTCCTGGCCATCCGGCACGTCGCGCGCCGTCCCGGCGGCGTGCGGGCCACGATGGTGCTGGCCACGGCGGTGGCCCTGGCCGCCTTCGCGGTCACCGCCTGGTCGGTCGGCCACCGCAACCAGCAGCAGGTGGCCGCGGTGGAAACGGGAGCCTCAACGGTGCTCACGGTCGCGGTACCGCCCGGCCAGAATCTGAGCACGATCGTCGCCCACGCGGATCCGGGCGGCCAGCAGGCCGCCGCGGTCGACAGCTACACCAGCACGACCAGCGGCAGCGCGGGGCTGACGGTGCTGGCCGTGGACCCGCAGCGGTTCGCCCGGGT
>DASWVA010000206.1:0-2462 GCA_036401415.1 Streptosporangiaceae bacterium | reverse complement strand
GCGCCGGCCGTGACCAGGAATCGCCGAAGGTCAAGCCGCCGAAGGTCAACCCGCCGACACATCCCGCAGCCGCCGGACAGCAAACCGCCAACCAATGGCTCGATAACCTGCGAACCCTGATCGCCCCGGCGCTCCAGTCAGACGTGGTCCTCACTGGTTGCTGGACGCCGCGGTCGATGGGGCCGAGGAGGCACCCGCCCAGGGGGCGGGCGAGTCGGCTCATTCTCACCGGGCCCGTCGGCACCGGAGCGTTCGGGACGCCGGAGGGCGGCGGGCGCCCGAGGGCGGCGGACGCCGGAGGGCGGCGGACGCCGGAGGGCGTTCGAGACAGCGGAGGGCGGCGGACGCCGGAGGGCGTTCGAAACAGCGGAGGGCGGCGGCCGCCGGAGAGCGGCGGACTTCGGAAGGCGGCGGGGATACCGGGGGCAGGCGGGATGGATCGGACCCGCGGGCGGGTTGACGCTGGTGCTGGCCAAGGGGCGGCATCTCCACCGGGCCCGGCGCGAAGCACGTTCCTCCAGCTCAGAAGCGACGCTGGACGGTTCGCCGAGAGAGAACATGCACGTGAAATTAATTCGGCCTCTTCTTTCTTGAGTGTAAGTGACTCAATCTTTGGAGGCTCGATGAGCGACCAGCTCACACTTCCGGTGCTGCCCCTGGACGACGAGGTTGTCCTCCCCGGGATGGTGGTGCCGCTCGAACTTTCCCAGCAGGAGGCGCGGGCCGCGATCGACGCGGCGCGGGTCCCGGCGGGAGCCCGGGTGCCGGGTATCCGCTCCGAGGCCAAGCCCCGGATCCTGCTGGTGCCCCGGCTGTCGGACCGCGGTCTGGCCGGGGTGGGCACGCTGGCCGTCATCGACCAGGAGGGCCGCCTGCCCGGTGGTGAGCCTGGCGCTGTCGTGCGCGGGATCTCCCGGGTGCGGATCGGCTCGGGTACGACCGGCTCGGGCTCGGCGCTCTGGGTCGAAGGCACGGTCATCGACGAGACCGGCCGCGGGCCGCGAGCCGATGAACTGGCCAAGGAGTACAAGTCGCTGATCATCGCCATGCTGCAGAACCGCGGCGCCTGGCAGATCATCGACTCGATCCAGCAGCTCGACGACCCGTCGGTCATCGCCGACCGGTCCGGCTACTCCGCGTACCTCAGTGCCGCGCAGAAGCTCCAGGTCCTCCAGACCGCGGACCTGGTGGAGCGGCTGCAGCTGGTCATCGGCTGGACCAAGGAGCACATGGCCGAGCTGAACGTGGCCGAGTCGATCCGCAAGGACGTCGCTGACGGCATGGAGAAGCAGCAGAAGGAATTCCTGCTGCGTCAGCAGCTCGCGGCGGTGCGCAAGGAGCTTTCCGACCTGTCCGGTGACTCCTCCACCGAGGAGGAAGACTACCGGGCCCGGGTCGAGGCGGCCAGCCTGCCGGAGGACGTGCACAACGCGGCGATGAAGGAAGTCGCCAAGCTGGAGCGCACCTCCGAGCAGTCGCCCGAGGTCGGCTGGATCCGCACCTGGCTGGACACCGTGCTGGACATGCCGTGGAACGAGCGGACCGAGGACGCCTACGACATCGCCGCGGCCCGGCAGATCCTGGACGAGGACCACACCGGCCTGGACGACGTCAAGGAGCGCATCGTCGAGTACCTGGCCGTGCGCCAGCGCCGCTCCCACCGTGGGCTGGGCGTGGTCGGCGGCCGCCGTAGCGGCGCCGTGCTCGCGCTGGTCGGCCCGCCCGGCGTCGGCAAGACGTCGCTGGGCGAGTCGGTGGCCCGGGCCATGGGCCGCAAGTTCGTCCGGGTGTCGCTGGGCGGCGTCCGGGACGAGGCGGAGATCCGCGGTCACCGGCGCACCTACGTGGGCGCCCTGCCCGGCCGGATCGTCCGCGCCATCCGTGAGGCGGGCTCGATGAACCCGGTCGTGCTGCTGGACGAGGTGGACAAGGTGGGAGCGGACTACCGGGGCGACCCGGCAGCGGCACTGCTCGAGGTCTTGGACCCGGCGCAGAACCACACGTTCCGTGACCACTACCTGGAAGTCGAGCTCGACCTGAGCGACGTGGTGTTCATCGCGACGGCCAACCAGCTGGACACCATCCCCGGCCCGCTGCTGGACCGCATGGACCTGGTGCAGCTGGACGGCTACACCGAGAACGAGAAGGTCGTCATCGCCCGTGACCACCTGCTGCCCCGGCAGCTGTCGAAGTCCGGTCTGGAGGCCGACGAGGTGACGCTGGACGAGGCCGCGCTGCACATGCTGGCGGGTGAGTACACCCGCGAGGCGGGTGTGCGCTCGCTGGAGCGTGCGGTCGCACGGGTGCTGCGGAAGATCGCCGCCAAGGTCGCGCTGGAGGAGATGACCCTGCCGGTGACGGTCACCGCCGACGGCCTGCGGGACTACCTGGGCCGGCCCCGGTTCACCCCGGAGACCAGCCTCGGCGAGTCCGAGCGGCGGACGTCGGTGCCCGGCGTGGCG
>DASWVA010000205.1:0-27296 GCA_036401415.1 Streptosporangiaceae bacterium | reverse complement strand
ATGATCGCCGAACCCGACCACGGCTGAGACGCGGTCATGCGGGCTCAGCCGACGCGGGCGCCGGGAAGGCGGACACCCGGGTGGCGGGCGCGGATCAGGGCGGCCGGGGGCAGTCCGGCCAGCTCAACGGTGTCCCGGGTCAGGTGCGGCTGGTCGGCGTAGCCACTGGCGGTGGCGGCCCCGGCCAGGTCCGCGGTGCCCGCGGACGCGTCGATGATCGAGACGAACCGGCGAAAACGCAGCACGCGCTGCAGCATCTTCGGGCCGTAACCGACCGCGGCCTGGCAACGGCGGCGCAGCTGGCGGGTACTCAGCCCGACGGCTTCGGCCACGTCTTCGGCCCGGGACCCGGGCCGGGCCAGCAGGCGGCAAGCGGCCAGTGCGGCCGGGTCGGGGGGCCGGTCGGTGATCAACTGCCCGGCCAGGGCGGCGAGCCGGGCCGCCACCTGACCGGCCGCCAGGTCCGGAGACAGTGACCCGGCCAGCTCGGGCCGCAGCTCGGCCAGGTCCACACGCCGGTCACGCAGTTCGCTGAGCGGGACGCCGAGCAGGTCACCGCCGGCGCCGGGCCGGAATCGCAGCCCGACCAGGACCGCGCCGGGAGACAGCAGGGCGGGCACGGGGCCGGTGTCCGGGCCGGCCACGAACGCGCGGCCGCCCTGCGTCCAGATCAGGTCGGCGCAGCCGTCCGGGAGCACCAGCGTGGCCTGGCCGCGGGGAACAGCCGCCGAGTCTGGCTGGTCCGGCGGGCGGCTGGACCACAGGCAGGCCAGGGCCGGGCGCAGGGCGGGCGGTGGCGCCCACTCCCGGTATCCGGCCGCGATCGGCATGCCCCCAGGATGCCCGGTGATCGGGTGGCTCGCCGCGGCGGGCGTCGTTTCGTTCAAGACGGCGGGCGCTGACGCCGGCGGGGTCAGCCGTAGAAGAGGCGGTCCATGACGGCGCGGGCGCGGCGGGCGGCCCGGCGGTAGTCCTCGACCAGGGCCTGGCCGTCGCCCGGGCCGTAACCGAGGATGCGGGCCACGGCGCCGAGCTCTAGGTACGTGGTAGGGATGGTGTCGCCGGCAGTGCCCCGGACCAGCATCACCGCGTTCCGGATGCGGGCCGCCAGCAGCCAGGACTCGGCCAGGGTGGCGGCGTCGCCAGCCGGGATCAGGCCGGCTTCGCGGGCGGCGGCCAGCGCGGGCAGGGTGCGGGTGGTGCGCAGGCCAGGGAGGGCGAACGCGTGCCGGAGCTGGAGCAGCTGGACGGTCCACTCGACGTCGGACAGGCCGCCGGGGCCCAGTTTGACGTGCAGCGCCCGGTCCACCCCGCGCGGTATGCGCTCGCTCTCGATCCGGGCCTTCAGCCGCCGCACCTCCCGGACGCCGCTTTCGGCGATGCCGCCGTCCGGGTAGCGGAACTCACCAGCCAGGGCGGTGAACTCGGTCCCGAGGCTTTCGTCACCGGCGACGGGCTCGGCCCGCAGCAGGGCCTGGGCCTCCCACGGCAGCGACCAGCGGCGGTAGTAGGCCAGGTAGGAGGCCAGCGTGCGCACCAGCGGCCCCTGACGCCCCTCCGGGCGCAGATTGGCGTCGACGACCAGGGCCGGGTCCGGGCCGGGCAGGGTGAGCAGACGGCGCAGCTCCTGGACCACGGTGTGCGCGGCCCGCGCGGCGGCGGCCTCGTCGGCCCCGGGCCGCGGATCGTGGACGAACAGCGCGTCGGCGTCGCTGCCGTAGCCCATCTCGTGACCGCCGAACCGGCCCATGCCGATCACCGCGATGCGGGTCGGCAGCGGCTGGCCGGACTCGGCTTCGAACTTCTGGACCGCGGCATCCAGGGACGCGCCGACGCTAGCCGCGGCCACCGCGGTCAGCGCGTCCGCGGTCCCGGCGGGCCGGATCAGGCCGAGCAGGTCGGCGGCGGCGATCCGGAGCAGCTCCCGGCGCAGCAGCGAGCGGACCGCGCCCACCGCGCTGCGCGCGTCGTCGTGCCGGCGCACGGCCGCTACGGCCTCGGCCCGCAGGGCGTCCAGCGACCGGGGGGTCAGCTCGGCGTCGTCGCCGAGGATCGCGACCGCTTCCGGGGCCCGCAGCAGCAGGCCGGCCGCGTACCGGCTGGAGGCCAGGACCCGGGCCATCCGCTCGGCCGCCTTGGTCTCGTCCCGTAGCAGCCTCAGGTACCAGGGCGAGTCGCCCAGCTCGTCGCTGACCTGGCGGAAGGCCAGCAGCCCGGCGTCCGGTTCGGCGGCGTCGGCGAACCAGCTGAGCAGCACCGGCAGCAGGGTGCGCTGGATGGCGGCCCGGCGCGACACCCCGGCGGTCAGCGCGTCGATGTGCCGCAGCGCACCGGCCGGGTCGGCGTAACCGAGCGCCTCCAGCCGGGCCCGGGCGGCGGACGGGGTCAGCCGGGCCACCTCGCCCGGGAGCCGGGCGACCGCACTGAGCAGCGGGCGGTAGAACAGCTTCTCGTGCAGCCGCCGTACCTGGCGTGCATGCCGCCGCCACTGCTCGGTGAACTCGTCCGCCGGGTCGGTGCCGGCCGCGGCGGGCTCGCGGGGCGGGCCGGTGATGGCCGCGATGGCCCGCGTGGCCCGGCCCAGGCGGCGCAGTACAGCGGGATCCTCGGGCAGGATGTGGGTCCGGTTGAGCTGGTAGAGCTGAAGCAGGTGCTCGACCTGGCGCAGGAACCGGTAGGCGTCGGCCAGGTCCTGGGCGTCGGCCAGCCCGACGTACCCGCCCGCGGCCAGGGCGGCCAGGGCGGGCAGGGTGGATGGGCTGCGCAACGCCTCGTCGGTGCGGCCGTGCACCAGCTGCAGCAGCTGGACCGCGAACTCAATGTCGCGCAGGCCGCCCGGGCCGAGCTTGATCTCGCGGCCGGCCCGGTCCGGCGGCAGGGTCTTCTCCACCCGGCGGCGCATGGCCTGGACGTCCTCGACGAAGTTCTCCCGCTGGGCGGCCTGCCAGATCAGCGGGGTGACCGCGTCCAGGTACTGCTGGCCCAGCTCCACGTCGCCGGCGGCGGGCTGGGCTTTGAGCAGCGCCTGGAACTCCCACGTCTTGGCCCAGCGGTCGTAGTAGGCCAGGTGGCTGGCCAGCGTGCGCACCAGCGGGCCGTTGCGGCCTTCGGGCCGCAGGTTCGGGTCGACCGGGAACATCATGCCCTCAGCCGTGGTCCGGGAGCAGATCTTGATCATGCTGCTGGCCAGCCGGGTGGCGGTGCGCAGGGCGGCCTCGGTCTCCTCCGGGGTGCTGTCGCCGCCGGGGCGGCCGGGGAGGGCCGGCGGGCCGCCCACGAAGATCACATCGACGTCGCTGGCGTAGTTGAGCTCGCCGCCGCCGGTCTTGCCCATGGCGATCACGGCCAGCTGAGCCGGGGGCGTGCCCGCGGGCAGCTGGGCGCGGGCCACCGACAGGGCGGCGCACAGTGCGGCCGACGCGATGTCGGCGAGCTCGGCGGCCGCCTCGTCCACGGTGACCACACCGGTCAGGTCGCGGGCGGCCAGGTGCAGTACGTGCCGTTTGTAGGCGGCGGTCAGCGCGGCCGACGGATCGGTGCCGTTCAGCGCGGTCAGGTCGGAGACCGGGTACTCATCCAGCGGGTTGCCGGCCACCGCGTACACCAGCGAGGCACGCAGCTCGTCCGGGGTCGGCCGCCGGACGCCGTCGGCGCCGCGCAGCAGCAGCGCGTCCTCCGGATGCCGGACCAGGTGGTCGGCCAAACCCACGCTGGACCCGAGCACGGCGACCAGCCGCCGCCGGAACCCCGGCTCGGAGCGCAGCGTGGCGCGCAGGTCGGCCGCGTCGTCGCCCCGGTCGGTGCCGGCCACCCGGGCCAGCCCGCTCACGGCCAGGTCGGGGTCGGCGGCGGCCGCAAGGGCAGCCAGCACGGTCTCGTCCCGGCCCGGCCCGCGCTGGGTCCCCTGAGCCGGAGAGCCCGGGCCCGCGGTCAGTGCGCCCGGGTCCAGGTCCAGCCCGAGCTCGGACGTGACCAGCTGCTCGGCCCGGGTCGCGTCGGCGAAACCCATCCGGACCAGCCGGGCGGCCAGCGTCGTCCGCCGCGTCCCGCTCAACGAGGTGCCCACTGTGCCCACGGGTTGACCGTATTACGGATGACCCGCCGTCCACGAGAACCCCCGGGCCGGTGGCCGGTGAAAGACCTTGCCGGGCCCGCGCGCAGCGGTCAGGGTGGACGCCATGACCGAGGTCGCGATCAGCCGGGCCCGCGGCACCGATCTGGCCGCGATCCTGGCGGACTACCCGCGATTCTGGGGTGCCCGGGAGCAGCCGCGGTTCCTGCACCATCCCATGTTCATCACCGAGTTCGGCGACACGGCCTTCGTCGCCCGCCGTCCCGATGGCCAGATCCTCGCCTACCTGCTGGGCTTCATCGCCCCCACCGGTGACGCCTACATCCACCTTGTCGCCGTCCGCGACGACGCCCGCGGCCAGGGCATGGCCCGGCGGCTGTACGCCACGTTCGCCGAGGCGGCCGTGGGCCGGGGCGCGCGAGCCCTCAAGGCCATCACCAGCCCGGGGAACGCGGAGTCGCTGACTTTTCACCAGGCGCTCGGCTTCACGCTTACCCCGGTCGAGGACTACGGCGGGGCCGGCCAGGCCCGGGTGGTGATGCGCAGGAAGCTCGGCTCCTCCGGTGCGGCCGCCCCGCGCTGAGCGGCGGCTGAACCTCAGGCGCTGCCCCGTGTGGTAGGCAGAGACCATGACCGACCTCATCCCCCGTACCGTCCTGTTCGGCAACCCGGAGCGCACGTCCCCCCGGCTGTCCCCGGACGGGACCCGGCTGGCCTGGATCGCCCCCGAGCACGGCGTACTGAACGTCTGGGTCGCCCCGCTGCGCGTGGACCCGGGCCAGAACGACACGGTGGACTGGGCGGCGGCGCGGGTTGTGACCGACGACCGGGACCGGGGCATCCGCATGTTCACCTGGGCCCACGACGCCCGGCACCTGCTCTACATCCAGGACACCGGCGGGGACGAGAACTGGCGGCTGCACGACGTCAACCTGGAAACCATGCGGCACCGGGACCTGACGCCGTTCAAAGACGTGCAGGTCCAGCTGATCGCCGGGAACAAGAAGTTCCCGACCGAGCTCCTGATCGGTCTCAACCGGGACAACCCGCAGCTGCACGACGTTTACCGGCTCGATCTGCTCAGCGGCGACCTGACCCTGGTCGAGAAGAACCCCGGCTTCGCAGGCTGGGAGGCCGACGAGGACCTGGTCATCCGGGGCGCGTACGCGCCGGAGCCGGACGGCAGCATGAACCTGCTGGTCCGCGACCGCCCCGGCGCGGACTGGCGCCAGCTCATGTCGTTCCCGGCCGACGACGCGACCACCAGCAACGTGGTGTCGTTCAGCGAGGACGGCCGGAGCCTGCTGGTGGTCACACCGGTCGGCGCCAACACCGACCGGCTGCTCCGGGTCGACGTAGCCACCGGGGCCATCGAGGTGCTGGCCGAGGACCCGGCTGCCGACGTGAACGGGGTAATGCTGCACCCGGACACTCTCGAGCCGCAGATCGTCACCGTGGAGAAGGACCGGAAAGAGTTCATCGTGCTGGACCCCGCGATCGGCGAGGACCTCAAGGCGGTGCGGGCCCTGCACCCCGGTGACCCGTCGATCAGCGGCGGGGAGCATGCGAACTCACCGTGGCTGGTCGCGTTCACCAACGACGCCGGGTCGGTGGCTTACTACGTCTACGACCCGGCCGCGCACGCCGGGCGGTTCCTGTTCGACGCCCGCCCGGAGCTGAACCGCTACGAACTGGCGGCCATGGAGCCGTTCAGCTTCACCTCGCGGGACGGGCTGACCATCCACGGGTACGCCACCTTCCCGCCCGGCGCCGACCGGCGGGACCTGCCCGCCATCATCAACGTGCACGGCGGCCCGCAGGTCCGGGACGGGTGGGGCTGGAACCCCGAAGCACAGTGGATGGCCAACCGCGGCTACCTGTGCGTCCAGGTCAACTACCGCGGCTCGACCGGCTACGGCAAGGACTTCGTCAACGCCGGTGACCGCGAGTGGGGCGCCCGGATGCACGACGACCTGATCGACGCGGTGGATCACATCGCCGGCCAGGGCTGGGCCGACCGGGACAAGGTCGCGATCTACGGCGGTTCGTACGGCGGCTACGCGGCGCTGGTCGGGGCGGCGTTCACCCCGGACGTGTTCCGCTGCGCGGTCGACATCGTCGGGCCGTCGAACCTGAAGACGCTGCTGGAGACCGTCCCGCCGTACTGGGCACCGATGATCGCCCAGCTGTACAAGCGGGTGGGCAACCCGGAAACCGAGGCGGACTTTCTGTGGTCCCGGTCGCCGCTGTCCCGGGCGCGGGACATCCGCATTCCGCTGCTGATCGCCCAGGGCGCCAATGACCCGCGGGTCAAGCAGGCGGAGTCAGAGCAGATCGTCGCGGCACTGGAGGAGGCGGGAATCGACCACGAGTACATGCTGTTCCCGGACGAGGGCCACGGCTTCGCCAAGCCGGAGAACCGGCTGAGGTTCTACGCCGCCGCCGAACGTTTCCTGGCCCGCTACCTCGGCGGGCGGTTCGAGGATTAGCCGGCCACCCGCGGGCCATTGAGGTCGCCGGGTCCGGTTCGCGGGGATTAAGCATGGATCGACCCCTTGCAACTGCATTTCGCAAACTGCATAAGAGCACTCCGCCCTTTCGCATCTACGAAAATGCATGATCGAGCGCTTCAGCCGGACCGCATGGGGCAAACTTCAAGGTGATGAGCGAGATGGCTGCCGCCAGTCCCCTGTTTCATCGCCGTCCGCAGCAGCGGCCGATGACGGGCACGTGGGGGCGGCGGACACACCTGGAGCTCGGCGCCTTGCGCGGCGCCGTACCGTGCGCACGCCTGCACGCACGGCACGTGCTCTGGGAGTGGCAGCTGTCCGGCCTCGACGAGTCCGTCGAGCTGATCGTCTCAGAGCTGGTCACCAACGCGGTGCAGGCTTCGGCCGGGCTGAGCAGCCAGCTGCCCGGCTATGAGGATGAGAATACGGGCCTGCCGTGCGTATGGATGTGGCTCACGTCCGACGGCCACCAGGTCATGATCGAGGTCGGTGACAGCAGTCCGCGCACGCCGGTGCCGGCCGGGACCGAGCACGACGTCGAAGGCGGCCGGGGGCTGCTCCTGGTGGAGACGATCAGCGAGCAGTGGGGTTACTACTTCCCCGCCGACGAAGACGACGGCCAGCGCAAGAACATCCAGAAAGTTGTCTGGTCGGTCATCGCCCACCCCTGATGCGCCGTTTGCGCCCGCCCGGCCCGACGCCTCAGATGCGGCGCAGGACCGAGACCACCTTTCCGATGATCTTGGCGTCATCGCCGGGGATGGGGGTGTAGCGGGGGTTGTGCGGGATGAGCCAGACGTGACCGTCAACCTGCTTGAACGTCTTGACCGTGGCCTCGGCCTCCTCAGACCCCTGCCCCTCGAACGAGGCCGCGACGATGTCGCCGTTCAGCGCGTCGGGCTGGCGGCGGACCACCACCCAGTCCCCGTCCGTGATCGCGGCATCGATCATGGAATCACCGCGGACCTGGAGGATCAGGTGCTCGCCCTCGCCGACCAGCTGCCTAGGCAACGGGAAAGTGTCCTCGATCACCTGCTTGGCCAGGATCGGGCCGCCGGCCGCGATGTGCCCGACCCACGGCACATGGGCCGTCTCCGGGCCGAACGGGTCGGGCGGCAGCAACTCCACCGTCCGGGGGCGCCCGGGGTCACGGTGAAGGTGGCCCTTCTTCTGCAGCGCCTTCAGGTGATACGCCACGCTGGACGTGCTGCGCAGGCCCACCGCGTCACCGATCTCGCGGATCGACGGTGGGTAGCCGTGACGGGCCACCCCGGCGCGAACAAACCGCAGTACCTGTTCCTCGCGGCTGGTCAGCATCATTCCCCCTTGCCGTTCGTCCACTTGAACGAACACTATCAGCCCAAGGATGCGTCGTTCAATAATGTGTTCGAACAAATCGCGGAGCGGGCCCGCCGGGCCTGGGGTGAAGAGACGGGGGTGACGGGGCGGCCCGGGCGGCAGGGTGGGAAGCTGGCGGGGCCAGGTGGCGGGCCGAGGCCGCGACCGGAGTTACGGAGGGGTCATGACCGAGCTGAGCATGCCGGACCGGCTTCCTGCGGGCGCGACCCCCGAGGGTGACGGGATCGCCGTGGGAGACGGGCCGGTCCGGGTGGACATCTACATCGACTTCCTGTGCCCGTTCTGCAAGCGGTTCGAGCTGGACTCGGCCGACGCACTGAAAGCGCTGACCGAAGGGCGCCAGGCCACGCTGGTCTACCACCCGATGAACTTCCTGGACGAGGCGTCCACGACTTCGTACTCGACGCGGGCGTCGGCGGCTTCGGCCTGCGCCGCCGATGGCGGGCGTTTCACTCAGTTCGTGCACTCCCTGTTCGTGCACCAGCCCCCGGAGGGTGGCCCGGGGCTCAGCGACGGGGAGATCGGCAACATCGCACGGGCGGCCGGACTGGACCCGGCCACGTTCAGCTCATGCGCGAGCGAAGGGCGCTATCTGGACTGGCCCGCCTTCGTGACGGCCCAGGCGGTCGGCGCTGAGGTTCAGGGCACCCCGGCCGTGCGGGTCAACGGAGCCGACGTCGAACCGGACGGTGGGTCGGTCACCACCGCCGTACGCCAGGCCGAGAGCTCGCTCTGACGCTCTGCACCTTCAGGGAACTGCGGACGGCTCATTTTGAGATTGTCTTGTATTATTCGTTCTCTTGAACTATTCGTGTTTATGCGGGTAGGTTGGTGGTGTGCCCCCATCCGAGACTCCGGCCACGGCCAACGAGCTGCGCCAGGCCGGTCTGCGCGTGACCGCAGCCCGCATCGCGCTGCTCGAGACCGTCCGGGCCGGCGACCACCTCGACGTCGACACCATCGCCACCCAGGTGCGCGACCGGCTGGGCACCATCTCGGTGCAGGCCGTCTATGAGGCTCTGCACGCGCTCAACGCGGCCGGCCTGATCGCCCGGATCGAGCCGGCCGGCAGCCCGGCCCGGTTCGAAGGACGGGTCGGGGACAACCACCACCACATCGTGTGCCGGTCGTGCGGCGCCGTCGCGGATGTCGACTGCGTGGTCGGCGAGCCGCCCTGCCTGACCGCCTCGGACGACCACGGCTTCTCGATCGATGAGGCTCAGGTCATCTTCTGGGGTCTGTGTCCCGGCTGCTCGACCGCCCGCAGTTCCTGAGATCGCCAGGAAGGATTTTCATGTCTGAGAACCACGATCCGATCATTGCCGACCGTGAAACCCCTGAGGTTGCTGAGGTAACCGGAGGCGCCAGCGCGGAGGGATGCCCGGTCGTCCACGGCCGCGTCGAGCCCGCCGTGGGGGACGCTAACCGCGAGTGGTGGCCCAACCGCCTCAACCTGAAGATCCTGGCCAAAAACCTGCCCGCCACCGACCCCTATCACGGTGAGCTCGACTACCGTGCGGAGTTCAAGACCCTTGACCTGGCTACCGTGAAGAGCGACATCGCGGCGGTCATGACCGACTCCAAGGACTGGTGGCCGGCCGACTTCGGCACCTACGCGGGGCTGTTCATCCGGATGGCCTGGCATGCCGCGGGCACCTACCGCCTCACCGATGGCCGCGGCGGGGCCGGTGCTGGCCAGCAGCGCTTCGCGCCGCTGAACAGCTGGCCGGACAACGTCAACCTGGACAAGTCGCGGCGGCTGCTGTGGCCGGTCAAGAAGAAGTACGGCAAGAAGCTGTCCTGGGCCGACCTGATCGTGCTGGCCGGCAACGTGGCGCTGGAGTCGGGCGGCTTCCAGACCTTCGGCTTCGCCGGCGGCCGGGTGGACGTCTATGAGCCGGACGCCGACGTGTACTGGGGCCCGGAGACCGAGTGGCTCGGCACGGATCGCTGGGACGACACCGAAGATGATCTCCAGCAGCCGCTCGGCGCGGACACCATGGGCCTGATCTACGTCAACCCTGAGGGCCCGAACGCCAGCGGCGACTTCATGGCCGCGGCCCGGCACATCCGCGAGACGTTCGGCCGGATGGCCATGAACGACGAGGAGACCGTGGCGCTGATCGCCGGCGGTCACACCTTCGGCAAGACCCACGGCGCGGGCGCGGCGGAACACGTCGGCCCGGACCCGGAGGCCGCCCCGCTGGAGGAGCAGGGCCTCGGCTGGAAGACCGACTTCGGCACCGGCAAGGGCCCGGACACCATCACCAGCGGCATCGAGGTGACCTGGACCTACCACCCGACCAGGTGGGACAACGAGTACTTCCACATCCTGTTCGGCTATGAGTGGGAGCAGTTCCTGTCCCCGGCCGGGGCCAAGCAGTGGCGGCCCAAGGACAACGGCGGCGCCGGCCTGGTGCAGGAAGCATACGGCGACGGCAAGCGCGAGCCGCGCATGCTGACCACCGACCTGTCGCTGCGGTTCGACCCGATCTACGAGCCGATCTCCCGCCGGTTCAAGGACGACCAGCAGGCCTTCTCCGACGCGTTCGCCCGGGCCTGGTTCAAGCTGACCCACCGCGACATGGGCCCCAAGGACCTGTACCTCGGCCCTGAGGTCCCGGCCGAAGAACTGCTCTGGCAGGACCCGGTGCCGGCGGTGGACCACGAACTGGTCGGCACCGGCGACATCGCCGGGCTCAAGCGGGAGATACTCTCCTCCGGCCTGACCGTCTCGCAGCTGGTCTCCACCGGGTGGGCGTCGGCCTCGACGTTCCGCGGCAGTGACAAGCGTGGCGGCGCCAACGGCGCACGGATCCGGCTGGAGCCGCAGAACGGCTGGGAGGTCAACCAGCCGGACCAGCTCGCGTCGGTGCTGCGCACGCTGGAAGGCATCCAGCAGTCCTTCAACACCACCGCGACCGGCGGCAAGAGGATCTCCCTGGCTGACCTGATCGTGCTGGCGGGCAACACCGGTGTGGAGAAGGCCGCCGCCGATGCGGGGGTGACGGTCGAGGTGCCGTTCACCCCGGGCCGCACCGACGCCACGGCCGAGCAGACCGACGCCAAGTCGTTCAGCTACCTAGAGCCGAAGGCGGACGGGTTCCGCAACTACCTGGGCAAGGGCCTGCGGCTCCCGGCGGAGTACCAGCTGATCGACAAGGCCAACCTGCTCACGCTGACCGCGCCGGAGACCACGGTCCTGGTCGGCGGCCTGCGGGTGCTGGGCGCGAACTACGACGGGTCGGACCTCGGCGTGTTCACCGACGCCCCGGGAACGCTGACGAACGACTTCTTCGTCAACCTGCTCGACTACGACACCACCTGGGTACCGACCTCGGACGAGGCGGCCTTCTTCGAGGCACGCACCGCCGACGGCACGGTCAAGTGGACCGGCAGCCGGGTCGACCTGGCCTTCGGGTCCAACTCCGAGCTGCGGGCCATCGCCGAGGTCTACGCGACCGACGACGCCAGGGAGAAGTTCGTCAACGACTTCGTGGCGGCCTGGACCAAGGTCACGAACCTCGGCCGGTACGACGTGAAGTAGCCGGCCCAGCTGGCGCGGCAGCGTGATCTGGCGTCCCGGCCGGCCCTGCGTGGGCCGGCCGGGACGTTCTGTGTCCCATCCGGGCGGTAAGTTCGGCCAACCGGAAGGCTGGTAACTTGCGCTCATGTCCTTGTCATGGCCCGAGCTCTCCTACCAGCGGTGGCACGCCACCTGCGACACGCTGCACGCGCACACCCAGGTGCTGGGCAAGCTGGCGGCCAAGCTGGCGCCCCCCGAGCCGCAGTTGCAGCACGCGGCGCTGCGGCTGACCACCCGCGGCTGGGAAACGCTGCCGCTGCCCGCTCCGGACCGGTCCGGGTCGCTGTCCATCCGGCTGGACCTGCGCACCCACCAGGCGGTCGTGGAGCACAGCGACGGGCGTGCCGAGCAGGTCCCGCTCACACCGCACCGGCCGGTCGGCGACGTCACCCGGGACGTGCTGGCCGCGGTGCGCGGGCTGGGCGGATGGGTGGACTTCGACCCCACCCCGCAGGAAGTGCCGTGGACGGTGCCCCTGGATGCTGACGACGAGCACGCACGCTACGACGAGGCCCAGGTCGGGAGCTACTTCGAGGCCGCGACGCAGGCCGCACTGGTGCTGGCCGCCTACCGGGCGCCGTTCCGCGGCCGCTCCACGCCGGTCAATGCCTGGTGGGGTTCGTTCGACCTGGCCGTGAGCCTGTTCTCGGGGCGGCCCGCGCAGCCACCGTCGCAGGACTTCATCATGCGCAACGCCATGGACGCCCAGGAGGTGGCCGTGGGCTGGTGGCCGGGCGACCCGAAGTACGGCCAGGCGGCGTTCTACGCGTACGCGCACCCGGCGGTCGAGGGGTTTTCCCAGGCGGCCCTGTCCCCCGCCGGCGCCCACTGGGACAAAGACCTGGGCGAGTTCGTCCTCGGCTGGGACGACGTACGCACGGCCGACGATCCGCACGCGGCCGCCCTGACCTTCGCGCGGTCGGCGTTCCAGCACGCGTGCGACGTGTGCGCCTGGGACCCGGCCCTCGCCGCCAGCGCGGAAGGGGTCCCCCCGCCAGTCCGCTAGAGCCGGACCCCGGACTTTACCGGGCCCCTCGGCCCTCCGTTAAGGCGGTGGGCGAATGGGTAGCCTGCGGTGATGGCCACTGGGGACAGCACGGGGCCGGCGGTCGTTCCGCCGGGAGCAGAGCAGCCGCGGCGGTTTCGCCCCAAACTGCGGTACGAGCTGATCGGCTGCGGGCTGCACGGGCACGAGCTGCTGGGCACCGACGCGGCCGGACTGCGATCCGGGGACGACCTGTTCGCCCGGGAGTTCGGCGGCCTGCGCTGGTACCGCTGCCTGCGCTGCGACTCGTGGATCGCGCTGGCCCCGCCCGGCGACGCCGCGACCCGGTTCCCGCCGGACCGGGCTGAGGTGACCCTGCCGCTGCGCGGCCGCCCGCTGCGGGACAAGTACGTCCTGCGCGTCATCGCGGTCGAGCGCGCCATCCACTTCCTGGTGCTGTCCGCGCTGGCCGCGGCGATCTTCCTGTTCGCCAACAACAAGGTCACGCTGAACGCCGATTTCACCAGGATCCTCAATGACCTCCAGGGCGGCCTGGGCGGACCGGTCAACCCCAGCCACCACGGCGTCGTGCACGACCTGCAGCGGCTGTTCGCGGTCAGCACGAACAACCTCTACCTGGTGGGCGCGGGCGTGGCGGCCTATGCGGCACTGGAGGGGGTCGAGACGGTCGGGCTGTGGCTGGGCAAGCGGTGGGCCGAGTACCTGACGTTCATCGCCACCATCGTCTTCATCCCGTATGAGCTCGACGAACTGGCCAAGGGCATTTCCGCGCTGAAGCTGATCACGTTCATCCTCAACCTGGCCATCGCGGTCTATCTGGTGGTGGCCAAGCGGCTGTTCGGGGTACGCGGCGGCCGGCCCGCCGAGGACGCCGAGCGCGAGCAGGACACCGGCTGGGGAGCCATCGAGCGGGCCACCGCGGTCCCGGCCAGCCAGCAGGCCGAAGCGGGCCCGGCGGCCGGTTAGGACGTGAGGGCGATCAGCGTGCGGGCGTTCCGCACCGCGTGGGCGTCGCCGTCGTTGTTCAAGTAGACAAACACGTCCCGGCCGGTGCTGCTCCATTCCCGGCACCGGTCCGCCCACCAGCGCAGGTCAGCGTCGCTGTAGGAACCGGCGTACAGATGGTGGTGGTCGGGGCCGTGCAGCCGGACATAGACGAACCCGGCCGTGACCCGGAGCAGGCACGGCAGGCTGGCCCCGCTCAGCACGCAGTAGGCGGCGCCGTGTGCTTCGAGCCGGGCCAGCACGTCGTCGTGGTGCCAGCTCGGGTGGCGGAACTCAAAGGCCAGCCGGATCCAGGGCGGAACCAGGCGCAGGAAGTACTCCAGGCGTGCGTCGTCGCGCGCCTGCGCCGGCGCCAGCTGGACCAGGAGCACGGCGCGCCGGTCGCCCAGCTCGTGCCAGCCGGCCCGTAGCCGCTCGATCCACGGCTCGGGGGCGTACAGCTTGCGCGCGTGGGTCAGGCCGCGCGGGGCCTTGACTGACAGCAGGAACCCCGGAGGCAGCCGGCGGCGCCAGGACGCGAACGACGCGGGCGGCGGCCAGCGGTAGAAGCTGCTGTTCAGCTCGGCGGTGCGGAACTCGCCTGCGTACCGGGCCAGCCGGTCGCGGGCCGGCAGCCCCGGCGGATACAGCTCGGGCTCCCAGTGGGCGTAACTCCATCCCGAGGTGCCGATCAGCACGGTCATCGGCTGGACCAGGCGGGATTCAGCGGGTCTCGGCGAGGTGCTGGTCGATGATCGATCGGAAGTCCGGGTCCGGGGCCAGGCCCAGGCGCCCGGCCCGGTCAGCGCGGAGCCGCCCGGGCCACGCGGCGCAGATCTGCTGGATGGCGCGATCGGGCCGCCAGTCGATCAGCGCGGCCGTCCGGGGCCCGGCCGCCTGTTCCAGGGCCTGGACCATCTCACCGATGGTGATGTTGAGCGCGGGCAGGTTGACCGGGCTGCGGCCGCCCCAGGCCCCGGCGTCGGCGGACGCGGCCCGGAGCAGGCCGCGGATGGTGTTCGCGGGTGAGGACAGCACCACACCGGTGTCCGGGGTGACCGGGCAGACGGCCCGCTGGCCGGCCAGCGGCTCCCGGATGATGCTGGACATGAAGCCCGAGGCGGCCGCGTTCGGCCGGCCGGGACGCACGCACACGGTCATCAGGCGCACGGCCCGGCCGCGCAGGTAGCCCTTGCGCGTGTAGTCGGCCACCAGCTGCTCGCAGATGACCTTCTGCACGCCGTAGCTGGTCTGCGGGTACGGCGCGGTCTGATCGTCCACCGGCTCGGGCAGCGGATGATCGGGCGAGTCGCCGAACGCCGCCACCGAGCTGGCGAAGACCAGCAGCGGGTGGGTCCCGGCCGACCGGGCCGCGGCCAGCAGCGCCTCGGTCGACCGCAGGTTGGCCCGGATCCCAAGGTCGAAGTCGGCTTCGCACTCCGCGCTGACCGCCGCGGCCAGGTGAAAGATCACGTCGGCGGCGGCCACGGCGCCCAGGCCGCTCCCGCCCGGGCTGACCAGCTCAAGCAGGTCACCTTCAATCCCGGTCACGGCGGGGCGGCCGGCCAGATCCGGCGGCAGCGGGACCCGGTCGACCAGGGTCAGCTGGCTGATGGGCTCGGCGGCCTGGCCGTCGGTCCCGATCGACCCGGCGGCCAGCAGCTCGCGGGCCAGGCGGGCGCCGAGGAAACCCGAGCCGCCGGTGATGAGCACGTTCACCATAGGGTGATCTTACGGGCGGGACCACCGCCGTGGCCGACGCGGAGGGATGGCCAATTGGGCCAGGACAGCCTGCCACCGGCCACCGAGGTGCTGGCCGCGCAGCCACCGCCCCGCCCGGACGACGATGCGGTCCGGTCGTCGATCCGGGCCCTGCGCACTGATGGGCGGCTCCTGCTCGCCGTGCTGGACGACGACCCGACCGGCTCCCAGGCCGTGCACGGCGTCCAGGTCGTCACGGTGGAGGACGAGGACGCGTACCAGGCGGCGCTCAGCGGGCCGGCCGGAACGTGTTTCGTGCTGACCAACACGCGCTCGCTGGCCGGGGCGGACGCGGTGGCGCTGAACAACCGGGTCGCGCGGGGGCTGCTGGCGGCGGGCGGCCGCGTGCCGGGACGGGTGCAGTTCGTCAGCCGCAGCGATTCGACCCTCCGGGGCCACGTGATGACCGAGGTTGGTGCGTTGCAGGCGGTACGGCGTTCGACGGCCGGGCAGGGTTATGACGGGGTGCTGCTGGTCCCGGCGTTCGTGGAAGCCGGGCGGGTGACCGCCGGTGACATCCACTGGGCCCGGACGGGAAGTGGCCCGGCCACCCACCTGGTGCCGGTGGGCGAGACCGAGTTCGCGCGGGACGCCACGTTCGGGTACGCCTCGTCGGACCTGCGGGACTTCGTCGCCGAGAAGAGCGGCGGGGCGGTCCGCCGCGACGACGTGCTCAGCCTGAGCCTGGCCGACATCCGGGATGGCGGGCCGGACCGGGTGGCCGCGATCCTGTCCGGGGTGCGGGACGGCCGGTGGGTGGTGGTCAACGCCACCGGGTACTCCGACCTGGACACGGTGGCCTACGGGGCGCTGCTGGCCGAGCGCACGGGCCGTTCGTTCCTGTTCCGGACCGGCCCTTCTTTCGTCCGGTCGCTGGCCGGGATGGGGCCGAAGGCACCGCTGCGGGGCGCCGAGCTGCTGGGGAGCGGCCGCGCCGCAACCCCGGCGGGCCGGGCCGGGCACGGGCTGGTGGTGGTCGGGTCGCACGTCGGGCAGACCAGCCGTCAGGTGGACGCGCTGCGGGCAGGCGGTGGCGTGACCGAAGTGGAACTGGACGTGCCCGCGCTGCTGGCCGGAACGGAGGTGGTGAGCGCGGCGGCGGCCACGGTAACGGCGGCGCTGACGCATTCGGACGTGGTGCTGTACACCAGCCGGACGCTGGTGCGGGGCCAGGATCGTGACGGCAGCCTGGCCATCGCCCGCACGGTGTCGGCGGCGCTGTCCCAGGTGGTCCGGGACACGCTGGCCGCCGGGCCGGCCTGGGTGGTGGCCAAGGGCGGGATCACCTCGCACGACGTGGCCGTGCACGGCCTGGGCATCCGCCGCGCCGAAGTCGCCGGGCAGCTGTTCCCGGGCGTGATCTCGGTTTTCCGTCCCCTGGACGCCGCGCCCGGGGCGGCCGGCCGGCCCTACGTGGTGTTCGCCGGCAACGTCGGTGACGACGGCACACTGGCCGAAGTGGTGGCGATCCTCAACGGCGACCGGGAGGAGACGTAAATGCGGGTCGGATGGCTGGGGCTGGGCGCCATGGGCGCGCCGATGGCGGGCCGCCTGGTCGCGGCGGGACATTCGGTGGCGGCCTATGACGTGGTGCCGGGCCGGGCTCCCGAGGGTGCCGAACCGGCCGGGTCGGTGGCGGCCGCGGTGACCGGCGCGGACGCCGTGGTGGTGATGGTGGCCACGCCGGACCAGCTCGGCCAGGTGCTGTCCGGCGCGGCCGCCTCGCTGACTCCCGGGCAGGTCGTGGTGATCATGTCGACGGTGGGGCCGGACGCGGTGGTGACGGCCGCGGCCCGGCTGGAGGCGGCCGGGCTCGCGGTGGTCGACGCGCCGGTCTCCGGCGGGGTCACCCGGGCCGGCCAGGGCGACCTGCTGATCCTGGTGGGCGGCCCGGACGATGCGGTGACGCGGATTGCGCCGTTGCTCGGCGCACTGGCGCGCACCGCCCCGGTGGTCGGCCCCTCCCCCGGCGACGGCCAGCGCATGAAGCTGGTCAACCAGCTCCTGTGCGGAGTTCACATCGCCGCGGCCGCTGAGGCCCTGTCGTTCGCTGAGTCGCTGGGCCTGGATCCGGGTGAGTGCTGGGAGGTCCTGCGAGACGGGGCGGCGGCGTCGTTCATGTTCGACGACCGCGGGACGCGGATGGTGGCCGGGCAGTTCGGCCAGGTGCGCAGCGCCCTGGACATCTTCGTCAAGGACATGGGGCTGGTGACCGGGGCGGCCGGGGATGCGGGGGCACAGGTACCGCTGGCCGCGGCGGCCCGCGAGCTGTTCCAGCGCGGGCATGACCGGGGGCTGGGGCGCCAGGACGACTCAGTGCTGATCGAGGTCCTGCGCGACCGCTGACCGCGTTGATGGCCGGCCCGCCCGGCATGACGGCCTGCCGGCGGAACGCGGCCCGGGTGGCCGCGGCGGTAGAGCTGAAGTATTCAGGTGGACCGGTGAAGTCCCACTCACGGAACTTGACGCCATTGGTGATGGCACGCCGGTAACTGAAACAGGCGAGGTAGAGCGGCCGGATGTACATGACCGCTTCGAGCCGGTCCAGTTCGTCGTCGGTCGGCTCGACATGCCGGCGGTAGGTGCTGACGGCAGCGTCGATCCACGCCGGGTTCGGCTGGCGAGGGTGCCACGAACCGGTGCCCCAGATCAGGTAGGCCAAGTCGGCCAGGCGCGGCCCGCGCCCGGACGCCTTCCAGTTGATCGCGACCGGCCCTCGTCCGGTCAGGACGGCGTGATCGGGGGCGTGCAGGAGGTTTCCGTGAAGCAGGCCTTCCGGGAGGCCGTGAGCGCCGTCAGCCGAGCGCACCATGTCCCTGAGCCGCTCGAATCGATCACGCTCGGCGGCTGGCACCTTGGTGTCGGCGGCGTCGAGAAATGACGGGGCCGCCAGCAGGTCCTGACGGGCGCGCCCTCACGGCTCGGGTCCTCACCGCTTGATCCACCCGGGCGGGCGGCGGTTTCGTCGTAGGGCAGCGCGTGCAGCCGCCCGAGCAGCACACCCATCATGGTGAACTTCTCTGCGCCGTCAGGGAGCGCGCCGCCTTCGGCGAACCGCGTCACCAGGACCGCGCTGCCGCCGAAGTCAGATACGGCATCATCGGCCGCGAGGCGCTCCGCGGGATAGTCCTGCCGCTCCGGGAAGCGCAGGATCGCGGCGTCGCCCTCAACACCGGCCCGCGGCCGGGTCGATGCCGTAACGATCCCGCAGATGATCGAGCAGCCGTTAAGAAGCTGGCTCGTGGTGCATTCGCGCACCGAGACCTTCGAGATCGGTCAGCGCTTCGGTATAGCGCTGACCAGTCTCCTCCGCGTGACGGCGGAACACCTTCTTGAAGCTGGCGTCCCTGGTCATGGACAAGCCTCCACTTGACACCCTCGTCCCTCAGCGGCTTGCGGCGGTGACGACCGAGAGGGCAATCCCCTTCGCCAGTGAAACCCCGGCTGGGGCAGATGTTCCACAGCTCGGCGACCGGTCGGCACCGTGACGGAAACTCTTCCTGAGCGCCGGGTGTTCGTCAAGCTGGGGCGACGCCTGTTCGGCGTCGCCACCTTGAGGCCGGTCAGCGCTGGCCGGGATGCTCCGGGCCCTCGTCCCCCGGCACGGCCTGCTCGGCATCGGCCGGGTCGATGAGCACACCATCCAGCGGGTTTCCCCCGCCGGTACCGGCCCCGCGATCGCCGTCCTCCAGATCGGACTGGCCGGGGACGGCGTCCGCCGGGCGGAGTCCCGAAAAGATGGGGCCTCCGGCACTCGAGCGCGACACCGTCTGGCTGGCCGACTCCTCGGCCACCTGCGATTCGCGGTTGTTACGCGGATCGACCGCGTCCGGTTCCTGGGTCACCGATGCTCCCTGTGCTAGTGGACGACCAGTCAACCACAAGCCCGCTGGTGAACACCCCGTGACCCGCGTGCGCTCGGTCATGTGCCCGGCAGTGTGGCAGACTGCCCAGCGTGCCGATTCGGACCCGCCGGGCGCAGGACCTCGGCGCCTGTGTCGCGATGCTGCGGCGTGTCCATGATGGGAGCGGCTACCCGGCTCGCTGGCCGGACGACCCGGCGGGCTGGCTGTGCCCGCCGGGGCTGATCACGGCGTGGGTGGCCGAGCAGGACGGTGCGGTGGCTGGTCATGTCGGGCTGGTCCGCGGAGCGCAGGCCGGCTGCCTGCTCCAGGCGACCGGGCGGGAAGCACACGAGCTCGCCGGGGTCGTGCGCCTGTTCGTCGACCCGGCCGCACGCCGGACGGGTCAGGCCCGCGAACTACTCGCGACCGCCGCGGCTCGCGCCGTCTCCGCCAGCCTGGTCGCGGTCCTCGACGTCGTCGACGACGCCCGGGCCGCGATCGCTGCCTACGAGCAGTCCGGGTGGCGGCTCGCTGGTCGCGAACGCGCGCCGTGGTCGATGCCGTCCGGGCTCACGCCGACGCTGCGCTACTACGTGCAGCCGCCGCGACCCGCCCCGCCCGGCGGCTGAGCCCGCAGCGGGCGGCTGTATTACGGTGAGGTCGGAGGCGGGCATGAAAGTGCTGCGGAGCGTGCGCGCGGGCGGCCTGACCGGGCCCGAGGCGGGCCGTCCGGCGCTGAGCTGGATCGGGGACGAGCGCATCGCGATCAGCGCCGTGCCGCCGCCCGCCGCGGTGGCAGGCCTGGCCGAGCAGGGCGTGACCCACGTCGTCAACTGCCGGCCGCGGGCGGACGTGTGGTGGTCCGGCGATCTGGCCGCCGAGCGGGCGGCGTTCGGGCGCGGGCGGGTGGCGCACGCGCCGATGCAGGACCACGGTCTGCGGCAGCGCCCTGCGACCTGGTCGCAGGCGGCGCGCTTCGCCGCGGAGGTGCTGGACGACCAGCCGCAGGCGGGCGTGCTGATCCACTGCACCATGGGCCGGCGCCGTTCGGCCATGGTCAGCTACGCGGTGCTGCGGCTGCGCGGGCACGACCGTACCGGGGCGGCCGCGCTGGTGCTCCGCTACCGCCCCCAGGCCGAACTGGTCCCGGCGTACCTGCGCAGCGTCGAACAGTGGCTGGCCGCGGCCGCGAAGGCCAGATCAGGACCAGGATGATGGCCCGGCCGGCGAAGGCGAACCAGAACGGGGCGGTCACACCGAGCCGGGCCGGTATCAACCGGGCAGCCAGCTCCCGGGCGGTTATCCCGGCGCGGTCCTGCTCTGGTCGGTGGTCACGTTCGCGGGCGGCGGGCGTGACCCGGCTGGACTTCCCGCGTCCTACCCCTGACGTTGCTGCTGCCTGCGCTCCCGGCGTTCCCGGCGCAGGCGGCGGAGCACCGGCAACGCCGCGAAGTACGACCCGGCGGCGGCGATACCGCCGACACCGACGTCGACCGAGATCCGGCCCTGCTTGGCCCAGTAGACGTCCCGCAGGTCGATCAGCAGGGCGAACTCGTCCACGATGAGCGCCATGCCGCTGCCGTAGCTGACGCCGACGGCCGGATGACGGCGGTGCCGTTCCTCGCCGCGGACCGCGACCGCACCGACCCCGGACAGCAGGCCGATGCCCCACAGGTAGTGGTGCAGGTGCTCACCGCCGACGCTGATGTTGCGGAACGGCCCTTTGCCGGTGCGGATGCCGTAGGTGAGCCCGCGCAGCCCGGCGAACGTCCCGGTGAACGCCAGCCAGCTGACCAGGGCGGATTGCTGGCCCGGGCCGAGTTCCTCGTGAAAGGCCCGGCCCACGGAGCTGGGCGGCAGAGCAACGTTTGTCACAGGCAAACTCTATTCCCCGAGGTCAGGACCGGCTGGCCGCCCCGGCCCCGGTGCGGGCAATATTTGCGCCGGGGTGGTGAACCGGCGAGGGCTCGGGCGCAATAGAGAAGCGATGGACGACGACGGACTGCTCGCGGCGGTGGCAGCGGGCGACGATGCGGCGCTGCGGGAACTGTTCGCCCGGCACGCGCCGTGGCTGGCCGCGCGCCTGCGGAGCGTGCTGCCGGCCGCCGACGTCGAGGATGTGCTGCAGGAGACGTTTCTCGCGGTGTGGCGGGGGGCGAAGAGTTACCGGCCCGAGGGGGCAGCGGGCGGCTGGACCTGGGGTATCGCCCGGCGGCAGGCCGCGCTGCTGCTGCGCCGGCGGGGCACGGCCACACTGCCGCTGCCCGCGCTGGTGGCGGCGGACGAAGGCACGGCCGCGGACCCGGCGCAGGCCGCCGTGTCCCGGGCCGATCTGGAGCGGGCGGTCAACGCGCTCGGGCCGGCCGGGAGCGCGGCCCGGGAGATCTGGCGGCTGGTGTACGTCGAAGACCGGCCGGTGGCGGAGGTGGCGCAGCTGACCGGGCTCCCGGAGGGCACGGTGAAGAGCCGGGCGCACCGGGCCCGCCGGCTGCTGCGGGCGGCCCTGCGGCCGGACCCGGTGACGCGGGAGGGGAAAGGCCTGTGATCAGCGACTTCGAGGATGACGGCCCGGGACCGGCTGACGTCGACCTGGACCGGGCCTGGCTCGGGGTGGCGGCCGAGGTATGGCGGCGGCAGCCGGGGCCGACGGAGCGGCTGGCCGGGCGGCTGCTCCGGTCGCCGGGGCTGGCCCGGGCGCTGGTGACCACGCCGTCGCTGCTGCTCGGCTGGGTGATCGCCAGTGTCGTCGTGCTGGCCGTCGGGGCGGCGGCCACGCTGGGGACCGGCACGCCGTACGTGGCCTGCGTCGCCCCCGCGGTCGCGGGCATCGGCATCGCCTTCGCGTACGGGCCAGGGATCGACCCGGCCTGGGAACTGTCCCAGAGCATGGCGGTCAGCGACCGGATGGTGCTGCTGGTCCGGGCCCTGGCCGTGTTCGCGCTGAACGCCGTGCTCGGCCTGGCCGCCTCGGCCGCCTCTGGGGCGGCGGCCGAGGTGACCTTGGGCTGGCTGGTGCCGATGACCGCGGTCAGCGCGCTGGCGCTGGCCACGGCGACCGTGTCCCGGTCGCCCTTCACGGGCGTAGCGGCGGCCCTTGCCGCCTGGGCCATCACGCTGCTGTCCGGCCAGGTGGCCGGGCGCCTCACGCTCACCATCACCAGCACCGGCCTGATCGCGCCCTACCTGGCCGTCGCGGCCGCCTGTATCGCGGTGGTGCTGTACACCACCCGGATTCCCGGAGGGACCAGACCATGACCATGACTACGGAACCGCTCAGCATAGAGCTGTCCGGGGTGACCCGCCGGTTCGGCCGGACCCAGGCGGTGGCCGGGGTGAGCCTGGACACCGGGCCCGGGGTGTTCGGGCTGCTCGGGCCGAACGGGGCGGGCAAGACCTCGCTGCTGCGGATGATGGCGACCGTGCTGCCGCCCTCCTCGGGCCAGCTGCGGCTGCTCGGCCGGGATCCCGGCGCGGCCGGGCCGCGGAGGGACATCCGGCGGCGGCTCGGTTACCTGCCGCAGAACCTGGGCTACTACCCCGGCTTCACAGTGGCCGAGTTCGTGGAGTACTTCGCACTGCTCAAGGACATGCCACCGGCCCGGGTACCGCGCGCGGTGGCGACCGCCATCGACCACGTCGGGCTGGGCGACCAGGCCCGGGCCAAGCTGCGCACGCTGTCCGGCGGCATGCTGCGGCGGGCCGGCATCGCCCAGGCGGTGGTCAACGACCCGGACCTGCTGCTGCTGGACGAGCCGACGGCTGGCCTCGACCCGGAGCAGCGGGTCGCGTTCCGGGCCCTGCTGCGCGACCTGGGCCAGCACGCCGCGGTGGTGGTCTCCACACACCTGGTCGAGGACGTCGGCGCGGCCTGCGCGCAGGTCGCGCTGATGGAGGCCGGGAAGATCGTCTTCCACGGCACCCCGGCCGCATTGGCCGGCCGCGGTGAGGGCACCGGCGCGGCCGGGGACGCCCCACTGGAACGGGGCTACAGCGCGGTCCTGGCCGCGGCCCGCTCCGGGCTGGCGGTGCGGTCATGACCACCGCGGCCGCGGCACCGGCCCGGGCCCGGCGGCCGCGTACCCGGACCGCGGCTCCCGTCGGCGTGGCGCGGCTGCTGCGCATCGAGCTGCGCCGGAACACGATGCCGTGGCTGCTGCCGCTGATCGCCGCACTGTTCTGGTTCGACTCCTACCGGCCCAGTACCACCATGCCGGCGCTGTGGGTGCTGCAGACGTTCTGGAACCTGGGCCAGGGGCACACGATCATCGACTTCGGGCCGTTCGTGGCGGGCGTGGCCGCCTGGATGGGATCCCGCGACGGCCGGCGCAACGTCACCGACCTGGCCACCACCACCGCGCGGCCCCGCTGGACGGTGCAGCTCATCACCTGGGCGGCCACCGCGATCTGGGCGGTCGGGGGCTACCTGGTTTTCGTGGGCGCGATGTTCGCGGTGTACGCGGGCCAGCACGTGCAGGGCCAGCCGCCCTGGTGGTGGGTAGTGGCCGGCGCGGCCGCGGTGGCCGCGTTCAGCGCGGCCGGGTTCGCGGCCGGCGCGTTCGTTCCCAGCCGGTTCGCGGCGCCGCTGGCCGCGTTCGGCGGATTCCTGGCCCTGATCATGTCGTCGCAGACCGGGTTCAACGACACCAGCGGCTGGGCGTGGATCCTGCCCACCAACTCCAACGGCAACTTCCAGCCGGACTCGGGCATGCTCTACCCCTACCTGCCGGACCTGCCGCTCGCCCGGATCATGCTGATGGCCGGCCTGACACTGGCCCTGCTCGGCCTGACCGGCCTGCCGGCCCGGGCGGGCGGGCGGACGCTGCGCCGGGCCGCCGCGGTGGTCACGGTGGCCGGGCTGGCCCTGGCCGGGACCGCGATCGGGCTGGTGGACGCGGCCCATCTCGGCCCGCACGGGGTGGTCATCCCCGCCCTGCACGATGCCGCAAACGACCGGACGCTCAGCTACACGCCCGTGTGCAGCCGGGCGGCCGGCGTGCCGGTGTGCGTCAACCCGGCGTATGAGTCCGGCCTGGCCGGCCTGAGCGCGGCCCTGACGCCGGTCGTGCGCGAGTGGTCCGGTCTGCCCGGCGCACCGGACCGGGCTGTACAGACCCCGGCCGTCTACGACTCCGCGAACGGCGGAAGCGGCCAAATCATGACGATCAGCGGGCAGCCAGCGGTGCTGGGCATCCCGCTGGGCGCGCTCGGCATCAGCGGAGCGTTCGGCGCGACAGGAGGCCAGGTCGGCGGCGAGTTGCAGCTGCTGGCCGAGCACGCCTTCGTCGGCGCCGGTGAGAGCCGGGGCACCCGGGCCCAGCAGGCGGTCGAGGCGGCGCTGCTCCAGGGCACAGGCCTTCCCTTCTCCCAGCAGCCTGCGTTGCTGTCCTCGACCGGGCTGCCGTCCTGGGCTCCCCCCGTCCCCGACCCGCACCACCCCGACGGCCCGCCTCCGGCCACGGGGCCGGTCTACGACGCAGCCCGCCGGCTGGCGGCGCTGCCGTCCGCGGCCCGGCACGCCTGGCTGGCCGCGCACCTGGCTGCCCTGCGATCCGGTCAGCTCACCCTGGCGCAGCTGCCGTGACCACCGCCGGAGTCCGGGATCCGGCCGCCGATGCGGGCCCGGCACCGGCCGCCGGAGCCGCCCGGGCCCTGCTCCGGCTGGCCTGGCTGTACGCGGTCAGCCGCCGCCTACCGGCCGCGCTGGCCCTGATGCTGGCTCTGGGCGCCCTGCTGTGGTCGGCACTGCACTGGCACTGGAGTATCGCCGGAGGCCCGGCCGCCCGGGAGCTGATCACGCTGACCGTCCAGGCCGGTGCGGCCGCCGTGGTCGCGGTCAGCAGCTACGGGCCCTTCGGGGAGGCGGAGCGGGCCACCGGCCGGTGGCTGCCGTACCTGCGGCTCGGAACGGCCCTGGTGCTGTTCGCAGTGGCCTTCGGCGCGCTGACCGCGGGGGCGGCGGCCGGCACCCTCCCCGGCGGGACCGGTGGGCAACTGCGTGACCTGGCTGGTTTCACCGGCCTGGGCCTGCTGTCGGCGGCGGCCCTGGGCGGGACGTTCGGCTGGACCGGGCCCATGGCCTACCTGATCGTCACCGAGGTCGCGCTGACCGGGCACCCGGCCACCCCCTGGGTCTGGGCCGCCCGGCCGCCGAGTGACCGCGGCGCGGCCTTGTGCACGGCTGCCGTGTTCGCGGCCGGCCTGGCCGCGGTCACCATGTTCGGTGGCCGGGAGACGGGGCGCCGCTCCTTATACGCTGGGCTCGGGTTTCTGGCGGGGCTTCTTCCGGTTGGAGTGGTGAGTCAGATGGCAGAGCCAGACCGCTGGTTCGCGGGGAAGCTCGCGGTGGTGACGGGGGGCGGCTCCGGGATGGGCCGCGAGCTGGCCTGCCAGCTGGCGGCGGCGGGATGCTCGGTGGCCACTTGCGACTGGCACGCGGACGAGGTCGCCGAGACCGCGGTGCGGGCGCAGGCTAACGCCGCCGCGGAGGTTCTGGTCACTGGTCACGGGGGCGACGTTTCCGACGAGGAGCAGGTGCTGCGGTTCCGCGACGAGTTGCTGGCCCAGCATGGCCGCGACCACGTCGACCTGGTGTTCGCCAACGCGGGTATCGGGGGTGGCAGCAGCTTCGTCAACGACTCCCGGGAGGACTGGGAGCGGGTCTTCGCCAACGACTGGTGGAGCGTGTACTACTGCGCCCGGGCCTTCCTGCCGCTGCTGATCGCCAGCGGCGACGGGGTCCTGGTCAACACCAGCAGCGTGAACGGCCTGTGGGCGTCGTTGGGCCCGGGCATGACCAACAGCGCCTACGCCACGGCCAAGTTCGCGGTGCGCGGCTTCACCGAAAGCCTGATCGAGGACCTGCGCACGCACGCGCCACAGGTCCGGGTGGCCCTCGTGCTGCCGGGTCACGTGGGCACGGACATCGTGGCCAACAGCCTCCGCGCTCGGGGCCTGCCCGGGCCAGGGCAGATGACCGGGGCCCAGCTGGCGGAGCTGCTCCCGCCGGGGGCCCGGGCCGGGCTGGCCAAGGCCGGCCTGCTGCCCGAGAACCCGTCGCTGGAGGAGCTTCGCCAGACGATGGCCCGGATGGTCAACGACTTCCGGGACAAGGCTCCGCTCACCCCGGCACGGGCGGCGACCATCATCCTGGACGGGATCCGGGCCGGCGCCTGGCGGATCCTGGTCGGCCGGGACGCCGCCATGATCGACGCGGCGGTCCGAGCCAAGCCCGACGCCGCCTACGATTACGCCGAGCTGTTCAGCCAGGAAGGCTCAGCCTAGACCGCAGCCCCGGCTCGCACCTCAGGAGCCGGACCGCGATCGGCGCGACCGTCCTCACCGTCAGCTGGTCCGGACCAGTGAGCCGGGGACCCAAACGGAGAGCAGACTGGCCGGCGGGGTCAGGCCCGCGGCCAGTGGTGCGCGCCGCGGCGCCCAGTACGGGTCATCCAGGTCCGGGGGTGGGCCAGCCATTGCTCGACGAACCCGGCCCGTGGCGTCGGGGGAGAATCCGCGGCTGGCCGGCCTGCTTGACCAGGCGGCCCCCGGCCCCGTAGAGCCGGCCGACCGCGATGGGGACATCCTGGGCCGCATCCTCACCGGCCTGCTGGGCCTCCCGGAACTGCTGTCCCGGATTGAGGGTGGCGAGGAAGTCACGATCACCAGGCACGGGCGGCCAGTGGCGGTCCTGGTCCGGCCGGACGCGCTGCGCAGCCGCCGGGCCGGGGATTCGCTGGACGACGCGGCGCGCGTTCACCAGTTGCTCACCGAAGCCGCGGCCAGTCCCCTGCCCCCGGACACCGGCCTGACCACAGAGCGCGCCGAAGAACTGATCAGCCAGATAAGAGCCGGGCGGGACCAGGGATAATGGACGCGTTCGACGCACCGGCCCAGCCGACGCCGTGGGCGTGGGCGTGGGTTCGGTGCTACTGCTGCCCGAGGTTCTGAGCAAACCACTACGTGACCGTGCTGCCGATGAGTGCGGGCGCTCGCCGGACTGCTGGGCCGCCTGGACCTGCGACCCGTCGACCGGGCTACGGCCGAGCTCGCTGCCGTCCTGGCCACCAAGTACCGGCTGAGAGCCTCGGACGCCACGCACCTGGCCACCGCCGTCAGCACCGGCGCCGATCGTTCATCACCAACAACCAGCGTGACTTCGCCACCACCATCACCG
>DASWVA010000204.1:0-2891 GCA_036401415.1 Streptosporangiaceae bacterium | reverse complement strand
GGCCAGCTGCTGAGCGAGGAACTCGAAGTACTCGACGTGGCCGCCCTGGTAGGAGCTGACCGCCACGCCCTGGGCGTCCTCCTCCAGCACCGCGTCGACGACCTCGCGGACCGACCGGTCGTGGCCCAGGTGCACCACCTCAGCGCCCTGGGACTGCAGGATCCGCCGCATGATGTTGATCGCGGCGTCGTGCCCGTCGAACAGGGCGGCCGCGGTGACGAAGCGGACCGGGTGCTCCGGGCGGTGCAGCGGGCTGGCGTCGGCAGTGGCCATGCGACACCCCTCAAATCCTTGGGCGGCCAATATTTGGACGTTAAAGTAATGTACCAGAGGCGGGCAACCCGTCGCGAAGGTGGCCAAATGCCGAACGTGCCGCAGGCGATTACCGTCCAGTACGGTGGTCAGGTGCTCGACCCGTCGTTCGATCCCATCGCCGAGGCGCACCGGCAGTGGAGCGCGCGCTGGCCCGGCCAGGCCGATCACATGGCCGCCGTCACCTCGGTGATGCGGGTCCAGCAGCTACTGCTGAGCCGGATCGAGGACACGCTCAAGCCCTACGGCCTCACCTTCGCCGCCTATGAGGCGCTGCGGCTGCTGGCCTTCAGCCGCCGCGGTTCGCTGCCCATGGGCAAGATGGGCGAGCGCCTGATGGTCCACCCCGCCTCGGTGACCAACGCCATCACCCGCCTGGAGCAGCGCGCGCTGGTGGAGCGCCGGCTGTCCCCCGACGATCGCCGCGTGGTCCTGGCCACGATCACCGCGGCCGGCCAGTCACTGGTCCAGGAGGCCACCGTGGCCCTCAACCAGGCGTCCTTCGGCCTCCCCGGGCTCACTTCGGAGCAGGCCGCCGACGTGGCCGCTGTGCTGCGCGGCGTCCGCGCCACCGCCGGCGACCTCCCGGCCGGGGCCGCTTCCTAGGGGGCTGAGCCCCGCCGGCCCCGCGCAGCCTGGCCGGCGCCGCGAGCAGGCCGGGCCGGCCAGCATCCCACCGCAGTCGCGCCGGTGCCCTGGCTCACGCCCTGACCTCACCGATCAGCGCGGTGGCCATGGCGACCAGCCGGGCGGCGGGGACCGGCTTTTGCAGGAACGCATCGGCCTGACGCCGGGCGGCGTCCGGGCCGGGGCCGCGGGTGAGGTCGGCGGTGATCACCGCCACCGGCAGGGCGGGGATCGCCTGCCGCAGCGCGGCCAGCAGGTCCAAGCCGCTCATGCCGGGCAGGTTCAGGTCGGTCAGCACCAGGTCCCACGGCTCGGTGCAGGCGCGCATCAGGGCCACCCGCGGGTCCGCGGTACAGGTCACGTCGAACCGGCCCATGGTGGTGAGCACGTGAACCGCGAAGTACGCGGCCTCGCGGTCGTCCTCGACGAGCAGGATGCGGCCGCGCCCGGCGGGATCTGGGGTGGTCATGCCCGCAGTCTGCGCGGCCCGGGCGGGCCATCTCGTTGCCCCGCAGGTGCAGGACGGTTGCACTCCCGCCCAAAAGCCGCAATTCGCCAGAATCAGATCGGGTCGGCCGTCGGCGGTGTATAGCGGTAACCGAAGCCGCGGACGGCCTCGATGGGAGATGAGGCCGCGGCGAGCTGGCCGAGCTTGCGGCGGAGCCGCATGACCCCGAACTTCACCCGTTCCGGGCCCACCCCGAACGGGTCGTTCCAGGCCAGCTCGAGCAGCTGCTCGGCCGAAAGGGTCTGGCCATGGTGCTTGACCAGCGCCGCCAGCAGCCGGAACTCGGTCGGGGTGAGGTCCACCGGGTGGCCGTTGACGCTGACCTCATGCGAGGCGAACTTCATCAGCACGGTGCCGTCGTCGTACACGTCGGCGTGCTCCCGCTGGGTCCGCGGCCGCCGCAGCAGGGCGTGCACCCGGGCGGCCAGCTCCTGGTTCCCGAACGGCTTGGTCAGGTAGTCGTCGGCGCCACCGTGCAGGCCGCGGACCTTGTCCCCCTCATGCCCGCGCGCGGTTAGCACCAGCACCGGGATGTCGCTCATGTCCCGGATCCGCTCCAGGATCTCCCAGCCGTCCAGCGACGGCAGCCCGATGTCCAGCACCACCAGGTCCGGCCGCCCGGCGTGGAAGTCGCGCAGGCCCTGGCGGCCGTCGGCCGAGCTGGCCACGTCGAAGCCGTTGCGGGTCAGCACGGTCTGCACGCTGAGCGCGATGTCGGCGTCGTCCTCGATGATCAGCACCCGGGCCTTCATGCGAGCCTGACCGCGGGGGCCGGCAGCCGGATGCTGAACGTGGTGCCCTGCTCCAGCGCGCTGTCCACGGTGACCGTGCCCCGGTGCAGCTCGACGATGGCCTTGACCACCGACAGGCCCAGGCCGGTTCCCGGCCGGCCTGAGGTGCGGGCGTTGGACGCCCGGACGAACCGGTGGAACAGCCGGTCGATCTCGTCCGGCGGGATGCCGATGCCCTGATCGGCGACCTCGATCCGCCAGTAGCCGTCCGACCAGGCGGCCCGCACCCGGACCGTGTCGCCGGGGTGGGAGAACTTGACCGCGTTGGCGATCAGGTTGTCCAGGACCTGGGTCAGGCCGAGGTGGTCGCCGGGCATCTGCGGGCCGTCCCCGGTCTCGGCCTCCAGCGTGACGCCGAACCCCGCGGCGGCGGGCGCCGCGTTCCGGACCGCCTCGCAGGCCAGCTCGGGCACGGACACCGGGACCAGCTCCGGCGGGCTGATGCCGGACTCGATCCGGCTGAGCAGCAGCAGGTCGCCGACCAGCCGGAGCAGCCGGTTGGCGGTGCGCTGGATGATGTCGAGGAAGTGCCGCCCGTCCGGGGTGAGCCTGTCGTCTTCCGCCCTGATCAGCTCGAGGAAAGAAATGATCGACGTGAGCGGGGTGCGCAGCTCGTGCGACACGGTCGCCACGAACTGCGCGGTGGGGTCGGC
>DASWVA010000203.1:0-1879 GCA_036401415.1 Streptosporangiaceae bacterium | reverse complement strand
CTGCTCGATGAGAGCCCGGACGGCCAGGCCCGGATGCCGGTGGTCACCTCCGACACCGGCGTGCTGACCGAGCTGTTCTCCCGCCCGGCGACGGGGCGGCCCGCGGACGTGCGCCGGGACACGATCGAGGAGATGGCGCTGGCCACCCTGCCGCAGGTTCGCGGGGCCTACTCGCTGGTGTTCATGAACGAGCGGACCCTGTACGCGGCCCGCGACCCGCAGGGCTTCCGCCCGCTGGTGCTCGGCCAGCTCGCCACCGGATGGGCGGTGGCCAGCGAGACCGCGGCGCTGGAGATCATCGGGGCCCGGTTCGTGCGCGAGATCGAGCCCGGCGAGCTGATCACCGTCGACGAGCGCGGCGTCCGGTCCCGCAGGTTCGCGGCCGCCCAGCCCCGTGGCTGCCTGTTCGAGTACGTCTACCTGGCCCGCCCGGACACCACCATCGCGGGCCGCAACGTGCAGGCCACCCGGGTTGAGGTCGGCCGCCGCCTGGCCGCCGAGCACCCGGCCGACGCCGACCTGGTCATCCCGGTGCCCGAGTCGGGCACGCCCGCGGCGATCGGCTACGCCGACGGCAGCGGCATCCCGTACGGGCAGGGCCTGGTCAAGAACTCCTACGTGGGCCGGACGTTCATCCAGCCCAGCCAGACCATCCGGCAGCGCGGTATCCGGCTGAAGCTCAACCCGCTGACCGGCGTCGTGGCCGGGAAGCGGCTGGTGGTGGTGGACGACTCGATCGTGCGCGGCAACACCCAGCGCGCGATCGTGGCCATGCTGCGCGAGGCGGGCGCGGCGCAGGTGCACGTGCGGATCTCCAGTCCCCCGGTGAGCTGGCCGTGCTTCTACGGCATCGACTTCGCCACCCGGGCCGAGCTGATCGCCGGGCACGAGTCGGTGGCGCAGATCTGCGACTCGATCGGGGCCGACTCGCTCGGCTACGTCTCCTTGGACGGGCTGATCGGGGCCACCACGATCCCCGCGAACCAGCTGTGCCGGGCCTGCTTCACCGGCCAGTACCCGATCCCGGTCGAGGAGGCGGAGCGGGGCAAGTACGCGCGGGAGAACGGGCTGGCCCTGCAGGAGGCCCGCCGGTGACCGGCGAGCCGGGCGGCCGGGACCGTCTCAGCTATGCGGCCGCGGGCGTGGGCATCGGCGCCGGTGACCGCGCGGTCGACCTGATGCGGGCTTCGGTCGCGGGCACGGCCCGGCCCGAGGTGATGGGCGGCATCGGCGGGTTCGCCGGGCTGTTCGACGCGTCCCGGCTGGCGTCTTTCCGGCACCCGGTGCTGGCCACTTCCACCGACGGCGTGGGCACCAAGGTCGTGCTGGCCAGCCGGGCCGGCGTCTACGACACGGTCGGCGTGGACCTGGTGGCGATGGTGGCCGACGACCTGGCCGCGTGCGGGGCCGAGCCGCTGTTCATGACCGACTACGTGGTCTGCGGAGCGGTCCAGCCCGAGCGGGTGGCGGCCATCGTGTCCGGGGTGGCCAGCGGCTGCGCCCAGGCCGGCTGCGCCCTGCTCGGCGGCGAGACGGCCGAGCATCCCGGTCACTTCGGCCCGGACGACTTCGACCTGGCCGGAGCGGCCACCGGCGTGGTCGAGGCGGACGCCATCCTCGGCCCCGAACGCGTCCGGCCCGGCGACACGGTGCTGGCCCTGGCCTCGTCCGGGCTGCACGCCAACGGGTACTCGCTGGTCCGCGAGATCCTGCGGCACTCAGGCCTGGACCTGGATCAGGACGTCCCCGAACTGAGCCGTCCCCTCGGCGCCGAGTTGCTGGAGCCGTCCCGCATCTATGCCCTGGACTGCCTGGCCCTGGCGGCCGGGTGTGATGTGCACGCGTACGCCCACATCACCGGGGGCGGGCTGGCGGCCAA
>DASWVA010000202.1:0-3229 GCA_036401415.1 Streptosporangiaceae bacterium | reverse complement strand
GCGGTCGCGGTGGCCGCGACCGAGTCGTAGCGGCCGATGTTCGCGCAGTGGTGGCTGTCGCTGCCCGCCACCAGCGGCACCCCGGCCGCGGCCAGCGCCGCCACCGTGCGCGGCGACGGGCAGGACCACTTCTCGTTCACCTCGGCCAGCGCCCCGGACCGGGCGATCCGCCCGGCCAGCTCGGCCAGCAGCGGCCCGGGCACCATGGCCTCGCTCAGGCCGATCTTGGGCAGCACGCTGAACAGGTGGGCCAGCAGCGGCCGTCGCGGGCACCGGGCCGGGGAGACCGCGTTCGCCGTCGCCTGGCACAGGTTCCCGATCACCTGCGCCGCCGTCGTGGTCCCGTTCTCCAGGGCCTGAAGGACGGTGGCCGGGAGCAGCGGCCCCGCGCGGGAGGGCACCTGGTGGTCGGCCACCAGGACCAGGTCGATCCCGGTGTCGAGGCCGGCCGGGAGGTCCAGGTGGCCCGCCGTGTCGAGGATCTTGGCCTCCACCCCGGCCAGCACCCGCGGCCCGCGCTGCCCGCGGTACGGGGCCAGCGCCGCGACGAACTCCGGCACCCAGGCCGTGTCCCGCCGCACGTGGTCGACCAGGCCCAGGGTCCGCAGCCCGCGCTCCCGGGCGGCCGCCACGTTCTGGGCCAGCGTGCTGGCCCCGTCCGAGAACGTCGAATGAACATGGAAGTCCTCGTCCAGGGCCACCGGCGCGCTCACGGTACCGCCAGCTGCAGCCCGGTGACCTCGGCCGGGTCGATGAAGCGCTCGTCCAGGAACCGGACCACGGCCAGCTCCTCGAAGTCCAGGTTGGCGGGCAGCCGCTGGCCGAGCAGGGCGTGCAGGGCCAGCCGGGGCATGTCCACCCCGGCCGCGATGGTCAGGCCGAGGGTGCCGGGGATCCGCGGGTTGACCTCCAGCAGCGCCGGGCTGCCGTCCCGGTCGCGCTTGCACTGCACGTTGGCCACGAACGTGATCCCGGTGGCGCGGGCCACCGTCCGGCCGAAGTACTCGACCTCCGGGTCGTGCACGGTCCGGCTGCCGACCGAGACCCCGGAATCGACCCGGGCCCGGACCCGCGGCACGCTGGCGATCACGTGCCCGTTGGTGTCGGCCAGCACGTCGACCGAGTACTCCTCGCCGGGCAGGAAGTCCTGCACGATCAGGGCGGGGGAGCGGTCCATGGCGGCCAGTTCCGCGGCCGAGCCGACGATGTGGATGCCGCGGGACCCGCTGCCGGTCCGCGGCTTGACCACCACGGGATAGCTCCAGCTCCCCGGGTCGACGGCCGGGCCGAACAGCTCGGTGCGCGGGATCCGGACCAGGCCGGCGCAGTGGGTGACCAGCGCCAGCTTGTCCAGGATGATGTCGAGCGCGCCCCCGTCGGCCAGCATCAGCTTGATCCCGGCCGCGGCGAACTTCTCCCGGGCGCTGGCCAGCGGCCGCAGCTCGTCGTCCACCGTGGGCAGCACCACGTCGACCCCGAGCGCCGTGGCGTGGGCCAGCAGCGTGTCCGCGAACTCCGGCGCCGCCCCGGCCGGGACCAGCGTCCGGGCCTCGGGTGGCACCAGGTACAGCCCGGCCGCCCACGGGTCCATGTCGGCCGCCAGCAGTTCCACCGACGGTTCGGCCCGCAGCGACTTCATCGCGGCGATCGCGGCGGGGCCGCCCGCGCCGGTGACCAGGATCCGCAGGGCCCGGGCCGGGGACCGGGCGGTCACGGCTGACCGCCCGCGTAGGCGGCCGCCGAGACACCCGGCAGCTGGCTGGGAACCGGGCCGGCCCCCTGGCCGGCCCACTGGCCGGCCTGGTGATCGGCTTGCTGGCTGACTCCCTGGCCAGCCCGGTGATCGGCACCGTGCCCGGGCAGGCCGCCCGCCCGGTCCCTGATCGCTTCGAACGCCTCGGCGTACCGGCCCTCGCAGTATCGCGACCAGTACCGCGCGGTCGAGGAGATCAGGTCCGGTTCCAGGTAGTCGCGCACCCCGGTCTGCGAGCCGAAGGTGTCAATGGCCTTGAGCTTGCGCTCGACGTGCTCGTCGATGGGCACGAAGTGGGTGGGCCGGAAGTCCACCGTCGCCGACGGGGACTGGAAGCAGTACACCCGGGCGACCCGGCGGCAGGCGACCATGGCCGCGCGGTGCACGTTGCGGTGGTCCTGGTGCACGTCGTGTACGGAATGGGTGTACACGATGGTCGGCCGGACCTCGGCCAGGACCCGGTCGATGACCCCGATGGTCGGGTCGCCCTCGGCGATGCGGGTGTCGTCCAGGTCGTCCAGGAACAGCTGGGCGCCGATCACCCCGGCCGCCTCCTGCGACTCCCGGGCCCGCATGGCCTGGTCGCCGCCGCGCGAACCGCGGGACATGGTCAGGATGGCCACCTGGTCGCCCGCGGCCCGGTGCGCGACCAGCGTGCCCGCCGCCCCGATCTCCACGTCGTCCGGGTGTGCCCCGATGGCCAGCACGGTCTCCTGGCCCGCGGCCCGGGCCGCCCGGCCCGCCGCGATCAGCTCGGTGGCCCGGGTCACCAGGACGTCGGCCGTGATCGGCTTCTCCAGGAACTCCGCGGCCGCGCTGCGCAGCGCGGTGACCGCGTAGTCCACCGTGGCGTGGCCGGTGAGCACGGCCGCCGGCAGGTCCGGCACCAGCTGCCGGACACGCTCCAGCAGCTCCAGGCCGGTCATCCCGGGCATCTCGATGTCGGTGATGAGCAGGTCCCAGCGCTGCTCCTGGATCCGGCGCAGCGCCGCCGCCGGTTCAAGTTCGTGCGTCACGTCGAAGCCGCCGCGTGAGCGCAGTACCCGGCTCAGGTACCCCCCCAGCGCCGGGTCGTCGTCGATCAGCAGAATCCGCCCTCGCGAACGGTCAGGTCCACTGCCTTCCATTCGGCCCCCCGGCCAGAGCTCAGCCCGGCCCGTTCGGGCTCGGCCAACCCTCCGTAGTCAATCGACCACTCTCTATCAAAGCCAACATAGCAGTGACTTCCCGGGCCCTCTAGTGGCCGCGGACCTCGCTTAGGCGCGGTGACGACCTCCCGGGCCTCGGCGGGCCGCCGCTGGGTTCACGCGGCTTTCTGTTTCAAATTGAAACGGCTGATCCGCGCCTACCGGTCACGATGATGGCGGGCGCGGCGGCTTACCGCCGCCGCGCCCGCCATCTGCGGTGGTTGCGGGTGGGGGTTACCAGCCCACCGCGACCACCAGATACTGCGGGTTACTGACCGAGATGTCCGAC
>DASWVA010000201.1:0-3701 GCA_036401415.1 Streptosporangiaceae bacterium | reverse complement strand
GGCCGCCTGGACAAGGCCACCACCGAGCTGTCCCAGCGCGCGGCCTACCTGGACAAAGAGCTCTCGGCCATCAAGGGCCGGATCGACCAGGGGCTCGCGGCCCAGACGGCCCGGTTCGACCAGGGGCTGGCCGCGCTCTCGGAGAAGCTGGAAACCAAGCTGACCGAGGGCCTGGCCGGGGCCAGCGACAAGGTCGACGGGCTGGCGGGCACGGTGTCCGGGCTGACCGGGCAGGTGGACCTGATCGGCGGCCAGATCGAGGTGGCCCACAACCGGCTGGAGCGGCTGGAAGAGCGGCTGGGCGACACCGACGGCAAGGTCGGGGCGCTGTCCAACCGGATCGACCGCCTCGACGACCACATCGGCGACACCGACGACCGGGTCGGGCTGATCAACGAGCGGATCGCCGCCATCGACGAGCAGATGGGGATGATCGGCAGTCAGGTCGCGACGGTCAGCGAGCGGACCGCGCCGCTGCCCGACAAGCTCAACGCCATGGACGCCAAGCTGTCCGCCACCGACGGCAAGCTGGGGGCGTTCGACGCCAAGCTGTCCGCCAGCGACGGCAAGGTGGGTACGCTCGGCCACCGGATCGAGCAGTTCGGCCAGCGGCTCGGTGAGAGCGGCGAGCGAGCCGAGGCCCGGATGGAACAGCTGGACCAGCGGGTCGCCGAGACGAGCGAGGCGGCCAGCACGGAGATCCAGAAGCTCGGCCAGCGGCTGAGCCAGACCAGCGAGCAGGCCAGCAACCGGATCGAACAGCTCGGCCAGCGGCTCAGCGAGACCAGCGAGCAGGCCAGCAACCGGATCAGCGGGCTGGACCAGCGGGTGGCCGAGTACAGCGAGCAGGCCAGCGCACAGATCGGCGGGCTCGACGAGCACATCGCGGCGGTCGACGGCACGCTCGGGGCGCACATCACCGCGGTGGACGAGAAGCTGGGCGAGCACATCGCCGCCGTCGACGACCTGCTGGGCTCGCTGGACGGCCGGATGGACGGCCTGGACGGCCGGCTCGAGGGCGTCGGCGGCCGGATCGAGGGCATGGGGGCCAGGTTCGAGACCGTGGACGGGCGGCTGGAGGCAGTCGCCCGGCAGCTCGGCCAGCTGCCCACCTCGCTCGGGCTGGACGACGCGCAGCGCAAGCTGGGCGAGGCCGCGGGCAAGTCCGCCACCGTCCTGTCGGCGCGGCTCGACGCGCTGGAAGACCGGCTGGGCGCGGTGCTGTCACCGCTGGCCGACGAGCTGCGGTCGCGGCCCGGCCACGCTGAGGTGGAGGAGGTCGTGACCAAGGTGGTGAGCGCGATCCAGACCGACATGGCCAGCCGGCTGGAGTCCCTGGAGGAGACCGTGCTCACGCTGGCTGAGGCCCTGCTCCGGCCGGGCCGGCGGACGGTGCCGGAGCAGCACAGCCGCGATCACGCCTGATCCAGGGCAGCCCGATCAGGCCCGATTCCCAGGCCGATCGGGGCCGGCGGCAAGCCAGAGGGTCGTTGCCAGCGAAGAACAGCCGTGTGCCCCCGGGGCGGGAGTGCTACTCCCGGGGCACGGTCAAGTTCACGCCGGTAGCGGCCCTTTCGGCCGCTTCTGGCGGCCTGGCGGGCCTACTCCCACTCGATCGTGCCGGGCGGCTTGCTGGTCACGTCGAGCACGACCCGGTTGATCTGCGGCACCTCGTTGGTGATCCGGGTGGAGATGTGGGCCAGCACGTCGTCGGGCAGCCGGGCCCAGTCCGCGGTCATGGCGTCCTCGCTGGTGACCGGGCGCAGGACCACGGGGTGGCCGTAGGTCCGGCCATCGCCCTGGACGCCGACCGAGCGCACGTCGGCCAGCAGCACCACCGGGCACTGCCAGATACGCAGGTCCAGGCCAGCCCGGGACAGCTCCTCCCGGACGATCGCGTCGGCGTCGCGGAGCACGCTCAGCCGGTCCGCGGTGACCTCGCCGATGATCCGGATGGCCAGTCCAGGGCCGGGGAACGGCTGCCGCCAGACGATGTCGTGCGGCAGGCCCAGCTCCTCACCGACCCGCCGGACCTCGTCCTTGAACAGTGTCCGGAGGGGCTCGACCAGCTCGAACTTCAGGTCGGCAGGCAGTCCGCCCACGTTGTGGTGGGACTTGATGCTGGCCGCCCCGGTGCCCCCGCCGGACTCCACCACGTCCGGGTAGAGCGTGCCCTGGACCAGGAAGCGGGCGGACCCGCCGTGGCTCTGGGCGTCGGCGGCGATCTCGAGGGCGGCACGCTCGAACGTGCGGATGAACTCGCGGCCGATGATCTTGCGTTTCTGCTCCGGGTCGCTCACCCCGTCCAGCGCGCTGAGGAACTGGCCGGCCACGCTGACCACCTTGAGCCGAACCCCGGTGGCGGCCACGAAGTCGTTCTCGACCTGCTCGGCCTCGCCCTTGCGGAGCAGGCCGTGGTCGACGAACACGCAGTGCAGCTGGTCACCGATGGCCCGCTGGACCAGGGCCGCGGCCACGGCCGAGTCCACCCCGCCGGACAGCCCGCACACCGCCACCGCGTCACCCACCTGGGCACGGATCTGCTCGACCTGCTCGTCGATGATGCCCCCGGTGGTCCAGCCCGGCCGGCAGCCGGCCGCGTTCAGGAACCGCTGCAGCACGGCCTGGCCGTGATCGGTGTGCATGACCTCGGGATGGAACTGCACGCCGAACAGCTTGCGGTCACCGTCCTCGATGACCGCCACCGGCGTGGCCCCGGTCGACGCGGTGACCGCGAACCCGGGCGGGGCGGCCACGCAGGTGTCCCCGTGCGACATCCACACCCGCTGGCGGGCGGGCAGCCCGGCCAGCAGGCTGCCCGTGGCCGCGGTGGTGTCCAGGGTGGTGGCGCCGTATTCGGCCGCACCGGTGCGGCGCACGGTTCCGCCCAGGCTCTGAACCATGAGCTGGAAGCCGTAGCAGATGCCGAGAACCGGTACTGCCGTCGTGAACAGGCCGTCGGGTCCGGGCGGGGCGCCGTCCGCGTACACGGAGGCGGGGCCGCCGGACAAGATGATCGCCCGGGGCTGACGGGCGAGCATCTCCGCCACCGGCATGGTGTGCGGCACGATCTCGGAGTACACGTGGCACTCGCGGACGCGGCGCGCGATGAGCTGTGCGTACTGGGCGCCGTAGTCAACGACGAGGACGGTGTCGAAACTGCCTGACGGGTGCACCTGCCGATTTTAGGGCATCAGCCCCGGCCCGCTGACCTGCTGCGCTGCGGTGGCGGCCCGGACCGGCCGTTCTGCTGCGGGGCGGATGAGGCCGCCGGGGTCTCCGTGGCAGGTGTGGCACCTGAGGCGGGAGTGGCACCGAGGGCACCTGAGGAGGGAGTGGCACCGGGGGCGGGAGTGGGAGCGGCGGCCTGGGCCGGGGGGGCGTCCGGGGACTCGTGGCGGGCGGCCGGGGCGATGCGCAGCCGGGCGATGCGGCGGCCGTCCATCTCGGTGACCGTGATCCGGTTCTCCTCCACCTCTACCGAATTGCCCACCTGGGGCAGCTCGCCCAGCCCGGCCAGCACGAAGCCGGCCGCGGTCTCGTACGGGCCCTCGGGCAGATCGATGCCGGTCAGCTCGGCGAACTCGTGCAGGTTGAGCAGGCCTTCGACCTCCACGCCGCCGCCCCGCAGCCGGCGGGCCTGGTTGTCGTCCACGTCGTACTCGTCGCGGATGTCGCCGATCAGCTCCTCGACCAGGTCC
>DASWVA010000200.1:0-1507 GCA_036401415.1 Streptosporangiaceae bacterium | reverse complement strand
CGGGATGTGCAGCGTGCCGCCGTAGCCGATGACGAAGTAGGAGCCCGCCGGGGCGGTCATGTTCCACCCGTCCATCTCCGCGCCCTCTTCGGCCACGAAGTCCAGCACCACCTCGGCACCGTTCCCGCCGGTCAGGTCCTTGACCGCGTCGACCTGCTGGCCGTCGGTGACCACGGTCTGGTGCGCGCCGAGCTGCTCGGCCAGCTTGAGCGCGTCCGGGTTGCGGTCCACGACCACGATCCGGGTCGCGGTCAGCGCGGCCAGGCACTGGATGCCGATGTGGCCCAGGCCCCCGGCCCCGACGACCACGCAGGTGGTGCCGGGGTACAGCAGCGGCAGCGCCTTGCGGACGGCGTGGTAGGCGGTGATACCCGCGTCGGCCAGGGCGGCCACGTCCTCCGGCTTGGTCTGCGGCTCGAGCTTCACGCAGGCCCGGGCCGAGGTCAGCAGGTACTCGGCCATGCCACCGTCGGTCGACAGGCCGGGGAACGTGCTGTTCACGCACTGCATGTCCTGGCCGGCCCGGCAGGCGCGGCACAGGCCGCAGGTGGGCGTGGGGTGCAGGATCACGGTGTCGCCGACAGCGACGTTGGTCACGGCCGAGCCGATCTCGGACACCCAGCCCGCGTTCTCGTGGCCGAGGGTGTACGGCAGCGGCGTGCCCATGGCCGCGTCCCACTGGCCCGCGATGATGTGCAGGTCGGTGCGGCAGACGCCGGCCCCGCCGATCTTCACGATGACGTCCAGCGGACTGGTGATCGTGGGCTCGGGAACCTCGTCGACCTGCGGCTGGGAGTTGAACGCGTGCAAACGGACGGCCTTCACTGGTCCTCCTCACCCTGCCCGGGGGTGTAGTCGTAACGGTGCTGGAGCATGCCGCGGCAGATGCTGCCGTTGGATTCGATGCTGATCCGGGTCAGCCGCGCCTTGCGCAGGTGCAGATCGGTGGCGGCCGCGTCGATCGGGCCGCCGGTCCTGGGGTCGATCATCACCAGCGCGTCGTCGCCGGCGGGCAGGCCCAGGTCGGCGCGGCGCTGGCGGAGCCGGTCCAGCGCCCGGGACGGCGGCAGGTCGCCCAGGGTGAGGCCGGGCAGCTGCCCGGGCGCCAGACCCTTGGCCAGCAGCGGGCGGCACACCTGGTCGGTGCCGGCCATGACCGCCTTGCGCAGGAAGTCAGCCCGCAGTTCGTGCAGCTCGCCGACGGCTTCGCCGTCGAACGACCGGGCGAAGCCGGCCTGGGCGGCCACCCCGCCGTTGATGGCGTCCGAGGCGAAGTGGTCCTCGAGCACCACTTCGGCGTTACGCACCCCGGGCAGCGTGGCCACCGCGTCGTAGGCGTCGGCCACCATCAGGAACGCGAAGTTGGGGGCGCAGAAGTAGGTGGGCAGCCGCAGCCGGACCTGGACGTCGCCGGCCGCGGACATCACGGCCGCGGTCACGAAGCCCAGTGACGTGATCGGCTCGTCCAGCTCCGGGTCCCGCACGGTCGCGAGCGCGCCGAGCAGCT
>DASWVA010000199.1:0-5135 GCA_036401415.1 Streptosporangiaceae bacterium | reverse complement strand
GATGACGGCCACGCCCTCGTCCAGGCCGGCCGCGGGCAGCACCAGCATCGCGTCGTTGACCACGAGCACCGTGCCGGTCCGGGTCAGCGGGGCCAGCCGTTCGGCCAGAAACTCCCGTGCGCCCGGGACGTTGCTGCCCGCCGACCCGGCGCACACCGCGTCGAACGGTTCCCCGTCCGGCAACTGCGCGAGCAGCTCGCGGAGCGCGGCGGCGGCCGAGTCGGACCCGGCCGCGGTCAGGCTGGCGCTGGCCGCCCGGGCCTCGGCCACGACGGTGCCGTCCACCACCACGCGGGCCCGGCTCGACGTGCCGCCGATGTCGAGTCCCAGCAGCCTCGTCGCGGTCACGCGGGCTCCTTCCCGGGAAAGTTCCGCGCCAGCTTATCCGTGGTCTCCGGGCGGGTAAAAAGTAGTCGGGAGGCCGCCATGGCTGGGTCGCTGACACTGCCTGGCCGGCCTGCCCAACCGCGACCACCACACCTGCAGTTCATCCGGCCCGAGGACCTGGACCGGTTCGCCGGCCTCGGCGTGGTGGCCAATTTCCAGCCCCTCTGGGCCACCCACGACCCGCAGATGCAGGAGCTCACCCCGACATCGCCGTGCTGAGCCAGGACATCTTCGCGCGGCCTGCAGCCGAGATCGGCGACGCCCGGGTCGACCTGACCATCGCCGGCGGCCGGGTGGTGCACGAGTCCGCCGCCGCCCCCGCCTGAGCACTCCAAGTCTCAATCTGAAAAAAGCACTGCAAGTTGCAGAAAGTTCCCCAGACGGGGAGTGACTCGCTCGCCACAGACCTGCCATATTGGGGCGGTTCGCACCTGCGCCGCGCATTCCCTGGAGACGACATGACCCTGCCCCGATCGCACGTCTTCGCGGGCCGACCCTCGCACGCCGCCACCATCGACCGGTCCCACACGGCCGGCCGCTCCGAGCGGATCTGGGAACAGCGCCAGGCGCTGGGCCGCCGGCTGGCCGCCCTGCGCAGCCGGGCCGGTTTCAGCCAGTGGGAATTCGCGCCGCTGACCGGTTACTCGCGGAGCACCCTGTCGGACGCGGAGCTGGGGCGGCACCGCCTGCGCCGGGAGTTCTGGCAGCGCTGCGACGACGCGCTGCAAGCCGACGGTGCGCTCATCTCCGCCTACGACCGGATCGAGAGCCAGGCCACCGCGGCCCGGCGCTCGGCCCGCAGCCAGGCGCAGGCGGCCCGGGAGGAACAGGCGTCGCAGCGGCTGCACGCACTGCTCCCCAGCCTGCCGCAGGCGGCCGCCCCCGCCCCCGCCACCTCTGCCGCCCCCGCGCCGGTCCCTGATGACCCGCACGCGCCGCGGACGGTGGTGGAGCGGTGCCCGCACTGCCGCCAGCCCGTGACGGTCATGATCGTGCCCGCCCCGCGGACGCCCTGACCGGCTGAAAATTCCCTGCCGGACTTGGTGCCGGCGGTTACCGACATCCGGGTCGGCAGCTGATTGTTTCTTTCATGTCTGAGTTGTCGCGGAAAGTGACCAAGGGACGCCGGGCGGCCGTGCTGATCACCGCCCTGGCCGCCATCACCACCGCCGGATGTGCTTCCGGCGCGACGGCCGGGCGCGCCTCGTCCGGTGGACCGGAGAAGACCAGCCTGACCATCGCGGCCGTGCCCACGGCCTCCTCGGCCGGCCTGTACGTGGCCCAGCGGGACGGACTGTTCCGTGCGGCCGGCCTGAACGTGAAGATCGTCTCGATATCGGCGGGCGCCAATGTCACGCCCGACCTGCTGACGGGCCGCCTCGACGTGGTCAACGGCGCCTACGCCGGTTTTATCGAGGCCCAGGAACACGGGGCCGGGAAATTCCACATTCTGGCCGACGGCTACGCGGGCGCGCCGAACGTCGACGAGGTCGTGGTCATGCCCGGGTCCGGTATCACCAGCGCCCGGCAGCTGGTGGGCAAGACCATCGCGGTCAACGCGCTGAACAGCGTGGCCCAGCTGCTGGTGTCGTCCGCGCTGTCCGCCCAGGGGGTGTCACCGTCCAGCGTGCACTTCGTGGCGATGGGTTTCCCCGCCATGCCGGCCGCACTGAGCGGGCACCGCATTGACGCCGCCTACCTGGTCGAGCCGTACCTGAGCCAGGCCGAGGAGGAGACCGGCGGCGAGGAGCTGCTGGACGTCAACTCCGGCGCGACCCAGGATTTCCCGATCAACGGCTTCGCCGCCACCGTCCAGTGGTGCCAGCGGAACCCGCGGACCGCGGCCGCCGTGGCCAGGGCCCTGGACGAGGGGCAGGCCATCGCCGACGCCAACCGCATGCAGGTGGAGAAGGCGCTCACCCGCTACACGTCGATCAGCAAGCAGATCGCGGCCGTGATGGCGCTGGGCGAGTTCCCGGCCACCGTCGACACCGCGCACCTGCAGCGCGTACCGGACCTGATGCACAGCTTCGGCCTGCTCCGGCAGCCCTTCAACATCGCCGCCATGACCAAACCGGTAGGGAGCTGACATGAGCCGAGCGGGAGCGCTGCTGGAGGGCATGCGCGAGCCGGATGGCACGCTGATCCGGCGGGTCGAGGTGGCGTCCGCGACCGCCGTGCGCCCCGGGGTGTCCCGGTGAGGGCCGGTCGCGGGCCGCACGCCGCCCGGGCCAGCTTCAGGACCGACGCACCGGGCCGGGGCGGCCTCGACGGAGCCAGCGCCGAGTCACTGCTGCAGATGCGGCGGGCGCTGGGCCGGCAACTGGCCGCGCTCCGCAACCGGGCCGGTCTCAGCCAGTGGGACCTGGCCCCGCTGACCGGTTACTCCCGCAGCACGCTGTCCGATGCCGAGCTCGGCCGGCACCGGCTGCGCCGCGAATTCTGGCTGCGCTGTGACCAGCTGCTCAACGCCGACAGCCGCCTACTGGCGGCCTACGACCGGATCGAGACCGCCGCCGCGGTGCTCGAGCAGCGCGCCCACGGGCCGGCCCAGCAGGGCCGGGAGCGGGGGGCCGCGGCCCGGTTGCGGGCCGTCCAGCCCGGCGACCGTGACTGTGAGCCGGCGCCCGTCCCGCCAGGCCCCAGCTCGCGGGTGGCCATGGAGACGTGCCCGCACTGCCGCCGGCCGATCGCGGTGCTGATCGTGCCGTCGCCGTCGCCGTCGCCGTCGCCACCGGCACCGGCACCGGCACCGCCGGCCGCGCCTACCGCCTGACGTCCCCGACCGCGGTCTCCCGCAGGAACTGGTGGATCTGCTCGATCAGGCCGGTGGTGCCGGGCGACCCGCGGTACCGGGGCCAGGCCAGCTCGCTGCGCAGCTGGCTGAGCCCAGCCGCGATCGAGTCGATCCGCTGGGCCCGCGGCAGCGCGAGCACGGGGCCGATCGCGGGCTGGACCGCGTCCAGCTGACCGTCCCGCAGCCGGGTGGTGGCCAGCGCGGTCCGGGCCCGGGCCGCGCAGCCGAAGCTGTGGTCTCCGTCGGAGCCTGGTCCCCGGTCGTACATGCTGATCGCCAGTTCGAGCTCGGCCGCGGCGTCCCGCCCGCCGCCCGGTGCCTCGGCCAGCGCGGCCCCGGCCAGGTAGTGCTGAGAGGCCAGCGAGAACCCGAACTCGCCCGCGATCTCCAGCACGTCGTCGTGATAATCCTGGCCCCGGGCATCAGCGGCCGCCGCGATGGCCCCGCGGGCCGCGGCGGCGTCACCCACCCGGCCCGCGGCCCGGGCCCGGTGCAGGTGCATCTGGGCCGCGTTCGGGCCGTGGCCGAGCAGCTCCAGCCCGCACTCCGCGTGCCGGCGGCTCTCATCGGGGCGGCCGGACCAGTAGGTGATGGTGGCCAGCTCGGTCTGCACCTGGGCCATCAGCGGCGGGTGCCTGATGATCGTGGCGTAGGCCCAGCCAGCCTGGGCCAGCTTCTCGGCCGCGACCGCGTACCCCAGGTCGCTGGCGGTCACCGCCATCAGGCTGTTCAGCAGGCCCAGGAGGAAATAGAGCTCGGTCTCGTCCTGGGGCCACAGCCGCAGATTGAGCGCCCGGTGGACGCCGGCCCGGACCCGGCGCATCCGCTGGAAGAGCGGAAACGGCTCGCCGGTCATGTACGCCCGGGACAGCCGGGTCACCTCGCCGCGCAGCTCGGCCAGTCCGCTGTCGCCCACCTCGCGTTTGATGGCCAGCTCGGCGTGCTGGACCGCTTCCCGGGCCGCCGTCACGACCTGCTCGTTGTCCGGCCGCGCGGTCTCCGCCGCCTCGGCCGCGTCCGCCACCGGTGCGGGCTGGGCCGCCGCCACGGCCGCGGCCAGCTGGGTGATGACCAGCCGGTCGGCGGGTGGCAGCCAGGCGTGATCGGTTTCGTCGACCAGGCCCGGCACGGTCGTCGAATACAGCCGGGCCAGCAGCGACAAGATGTAGGCGGTGGGCTTGCGGCCGGTCGGCTCGCGACCGCCGCCGGGTGATGCCTCGCCCGGCCAGTCCTCGTACTCACACAGGTGGGCGGCGGTCATCCCGGCCCGGCTCTGCGGGTCGAGACCGTCCTGGGCGGCCAGCTCGTTGATCCGGGCCGCGGCTTCCTTGAGCGTCCAGCCGTACGCGTGCCGCCAGGCCTTCCGGGGCCGCATCCGGTACCGGCGGGCGAATTCCGCCGCGATGGCCGCGTCGTCGCGTCCGTGCTCGCGCAACTGCTGGCGCAGCGTTCGCTGCTGCGCCCGCTCGCTGAGCCTCGGACGGGCCATAGCGCGCCTTCCCTCCGTCGGCTGCGTTACGTTTGCGTCCACTGACTATTTGTGCACAAGCCTGACATATATCCCCGCCAAAATCCTGCGATGTGAGCCAGTGGATTTATCCCGGTTCACGCCCGGCCGGCAGCTTGCGCATTACAAAACAACTGGACTATCAATCCCATAAGCATCGTCAATGGACATCTGAAACTCCTGTCAGTCGAGTCCTTTACGGCCGCATCCTGGGACTAAGGCGGGCCGGCTGGTTAAGCTGCCCCCCGGACCATGCCCTCGCCAGGGCTCTCGTACAAGCCAAGAGGGTGGGTAAGCCAGCCAGGTGTCAACGCCCAGCAGGATGCAGCTCGACCAGCGGTACCAGCTCGAGGACCGGATCGCCGCCGGCGGCTACGGTGAGGTCTGGCGGGCCACGGACCTGGTTCTCGGCCGCCGGGTGGCGGTCAAGCTGCTGCTGGCCCA
>DASWVA010000198.1:0-3159 GCA_036401415.1 Streptosporangiaceae bacterium | reverse complement strand
GGCTGCGGGACTGGCTGCTGTCCCGGCAGCGGTTCTGGGGCACGCCGATCCCCATCATCCACTGCCCGGCCTGCGGCGAGGTGCCGGTCCCGGAAGAGGACCTGCCCGTGCTGCTGCCCGACCTGCGCGGTCAGGACCTGGCCCCCAAGGGGGTGTCGCCGCTGGCCGCCGCCACCGACTGGGTCAACGTGGCCTGTCCCAAGTGCGGCGACCCGGCCAAGCGGGACACCGACACCATGGACACGTTCGTCGACTCGTCCTGGTACTTCCTGCGGTACTGCTCGCCGCACGACGAGAACGCCCCGTTCGACCCGGCCCAGCTCCGCCGGTGGGCCCCGGTCGACCTGTACGTAGGGGGCGTCGAGCACGCCATCTTGCACCTGCTGTACAGCCGCTTCTTCGTCAAGGTGCTGCACGACATGGGCCTGGTCGAGTTCCGCGAGCCGTTCACCCGGCTGCTGAACCAGGGCCAGGTCATCAACGGCGGCAAGGCCATGTCCAAGTCGCTGGGCAACGGTGTCGACCTGGGCCAGCAGCTGGCCGCGCACGGTGTCGACGCCATCCGGCTGACCATGATCTTCGCCAGCCCGCCGGAAGACGACATCGACTGGGCCGACGTCAAGCCCGAGGCGATGGTGAAGTTCCTGGGCCGTGTCCACCGGCTGGCCGCTGACGTCGCCGCCGCGGGCGCCTCCGCGCCTGCCGCGGCGGGCGCCGGTGACCTGGACCTGCGCCGCGTCACCCATCACACCATCGACGAGGTGACCCGGCTGGTCGGCGCGTACCGGCTGAACGTGGCCGTCGCCCGGCTGATGGAACTGGTCACGGCGGCGCGCCGGGCCATCGACACCGGCCCGGGACCGGGTGACCCGGCGGTGCGCGAGGCGGCTGAGGTGCTGGCCGTGCTGCTGTCGCTGTTCGCGCCCTATACGGCCGAAGAATGCTGGGAGCTGCTGGGCCGGGAAGCCCCGGTGGCCCGGGCCGGATGGCCCCAGGCCGATCCCGCGCTGCTGGTCGCCGAGTCCGTGACGTGTGTGGTTCAGGTCAACGGCAAGGTCCGGGACCGGCTCGAAGTGCCCCCCGGCATCGGCGACGACGACCTGCGGGAGGCGGCGCTGTCCGCTTCGGGCGTGATCCGCGCGCTGGGCGGACAGCCCATTCGCAAGGTCATCGTGCGCGCGCCCAAGCTCGTCAGCATCGTGGTGGGCTGATTCGAACTCCGGGCCGGCCGGGTCCGCTGATCCCAGCGGGAAACGGCCGGCCCCAGGTCACACCCGGCGCAGGACAGCGACGACCTTGCCCAAGATGGTGGCCTCGTCGCCCAGGATCGGCGCGTAGACGGGGTTGTGCGGCATCAGCCACACGTGGCCGTCGCTCTTCTTGAACGTCTTGACCGTGGCTTCGCCCTCGGCCCCGCCCCCTTCGACCATGGCCGCGACGATCTCCCCGTTCTCCGCGTCCGGCTGGGCCCGGACCACCACCCAGTCGCCATCGGTGATCGCGGCGTTGATCATCGAGTCACCGCTGACCTTGAGCAGAAAGTGCTCGCCCTCGCCGACCAGCTGCTTGGGCAGCGGGAAAACGTCCTCCACCCGCTGCTCGGCGATGATGGGACCACCGGCGGCGATCCGGCCGACCAGCGGTACGTAGGCCGCCTCCTGGGAGGGAATGTTGAGCGAGCCGCCGGCCGGCTCGGCGCTTTCCTCTTCCTCTGTCTCCAGTTCGGGCCGCACCGGGGAATGCCCGGGTAGCCGTACCTCCACCGTGCGCGGCCGGCCCGCGTCCCGGTGCAGATACCCCTTCGCCTGCAGGGTCGAAAGCTGGTACGAAACGCTCGAGGTGCTCGTCAGCCCGACCGCTTCACCAATCTCGCGCATTGACGGCGGATACCCGCGGCGCTGTACCGAATCGCGTATTACCTGGAGCACTTTCCGCTGCCGCCAGGTCAGGACGTGACCGGGCTCCGGCTTGTCCGGGGTCACCGTCACGACCGGCGGAACACTGCCTTTCGGCTTCCGCCCAGGTTTTCCCTTCGGCCGTGGCGCGACGCCGGCCCCCATGGCGACGTTATCCGTACTGCCGTTGTCCATCACTCGACCTTCCAATCCGGTTATTGCCCCATCTGCAGCTGAGAGTAACGGTTGCGCCCCCCGACCTCAAACATCTGTTCGACGTGTCGGCAAATTGTCAGACCCCTCCGCTAGAAACATGTCGTAGCTTCGTTCGATCGAACAGGTATACGATTAGCCCACCGCTTATCGAAAGCACGTTTGATAGAGGAGGTCGGTATGAGCGCTCTTCCCATGGAGCAGCCACCGTCGGGGGACGACCGAGCCATCGCATCCACCCGGCGGCCGCGCCGCGTCACCCCCCTGCGTCAGCTGATCCCCAACCGCGACTGGCAGCTGCCCGACGGGGACTGGACGTTCCCCGGCGGCGGCGAGAGCTTCTCCGGTGACCACGGCCGCCGGGCGCCCGCCGTCAGCTCCGCTGGCCGCGTCAGCTCCGCTGGCCGCGCCGGTTTGACTGGGCCCGCCCGCGGGTTCCCGGCGGGGGCTTCGGTCCTCGCGCTGCCGCCCCGGCCGGGCGCGACACGCCCGACCGTGGCCGAGATCAGGCTCGCCGCCGCCGCCGATGAGGCCTGGCTGGCCAACGTGGCCGGGGCCCGCTTCGCGGCCGATTCAGACCGCACCGCGGACCGCGCGCCCGCCCCGGCCGGGGACGCCGTCCACCTGACCCGCCGTGGCCGGCTGGTGCTCGCCCTGCTGGCCGCTCTCGTGGTGGCGGGCCTGTTCGTGGCCGGGGCCAGTGCGGCGCAAGCCAGCGGCCCGGCCGCCGCCCACGCCGGCGGCGCGCGGGTCTTCGTCCAGCCCGGTGACACGCTCTGGTCCATCGCTCAGCGCACGCGTCCGGGTGCCGACCCGCAGGCCGTGGTGCAGGACATCCTTCAGGCCAACCACCTGGGCACCGCCTCCGTCATGGTCGGCCAGCGTCTCTGGGTGCCGCGTCAGTAAGCCGGAGACTGGATCATGGCGCACGACACGCCGGCCGGGCTGCGCAACTGCGACGTGGACGGCGTTTTGCCGCGACACGCTGGGGGCGCTTGCTGCCACTGGGGGCAGTGGTCTACGGTAACCACAACATCTAGTAGTTACACCG
>DASWVA010000197.1:0-4659 GCA_036401415.1 Streptosporangiaceae bacterium | reverse complement strand
CGGGGTCCTGGCCGGTGTGGGGCTGGTGGCCTTCATCGACGAGACCGTGTTTCACCAGCTGCTGCACTGGCACCACTTCTACGACCGGTCGACGCTGGCCGTTGGCCTGCTGTCGGACGGCCTGTTCCACGCGGGCGGCTTCACCGCCATGGTGGTCGGGCTGTTCCTGCTGGCGGACGCGGTGCGGCGCCGGGTCTTCGTACCCAAGCGGTGGTGGGGCGCCCTGCTGCTGGGGGCGGGCGGATTCCAGCTCTACGACGGCATCGTGCAGCACAAGATCCTCCGGCTGCACCAGATCCGGTACCACGTCACACTCTGGCCTTACGATCTCACCTGGAACCTGATCGCGGTCCTGATGCTGGCGGCAGGCTTCCTGCTGATGCTGGGACGCGCGGAGACCGCCCGGGACGGAATCTTCCGTACCCGGCCTGACGCCGGCCCCTGACGTCATGCTCGCACTGGCGCCGCTGGCGCTGACCCTGCTCACCTTGGCCGGTTATCTGGCCGGGGTCCGGCGACTGCACACGCGTGGGCACCGCTGGCCGCCGGCCCGGGCCGGCGCCCTGGTGGCCGGGACCCTGTGTGTGGCGGCCGCGCTGCTGCCGCCGGTCGCCAGTCACGACGAGCTGTTCGGGGTCCACGTCGTCCAGCACCTGCTGCTGGCGATGACCGGACCCGCCCTGCTCGCTCTGTCCGCACCGGTCACGCTGGCCCTGCGCACCGTCCCGCCGGGAATCCGGCGGCCGCTGCTGGCGATCCTGCACAGCCGCCTGGCCACCCTTCTGGTCCACCCGGCGTTCGCGGTCGCCGTCAGTCTCGGCGGCCTCTGCGCCCTCTACCTGACGCCCCTGTACGCCGTCACCGAACGCAACGACCTGGTTCACGCCGCCGTTCACCTGCACCTGTTCCTGGCCGGCTGCCTGCTGAGCTGGGCGCTCATCGGGATTGACCCGGTCCGTCACCGGCCCGGGACCCGGGCCCGGCTGATCGCCCTGGTGGTGATCGCGGCGGGCCACGACACACTGAGCACCTATCTGTACGCGCACGACCTGCCCGCCGGCGGCGGCTCCGTCGCGGCCCGGCACTTCGGAGCCCAGCTGATGTACTACGGCGGCACCGTCGTCGACGTGGCGCTGGCGGTGATCATCATGACCCAGTGGTACCGGGCGGCGGGACGGGCCCAGGCCCGGGAGCAACGCCGGGCGGCTGAACTGTCCCGCCGGGTGCGTGGCGCCGGGGCGGCCGGGTAGGCGGGGCGCACCCCCAAGACGAGCGCCATCCGCGTGCTCACCGAAGGAGAGTGACCATGAAGACCAGCATCAAGCTGGCTGCGGCCGGGGCCGGGCTCGCGGTCCTGGTCCGCGCGGTCGGCCGCAGCCGGGCCCGCCCGTTCGCGGCCGGGCACGGAGACGAGACCGAGCCGTCCAACCGCTGGCGGGCGGTGACGGTCAACCAGCCGCAGGAGCAGATCGCCCCGGACGGGGCCCTGCCGCCGCCCCTGGCCGACCTGGGCGACGTGATCGAGGTCCGCATCAGTAAGGCCGCCGGCGGCAAGGGCACCGAGCTCGCCGCCCGGCTGCGGGACCCGGAGCCATCCGGGGCCGCGGGCCTGGCCGGCCGCCTGGCCGGTGACGATCCGGGTCAGGCGGTCCGCTCCGCGCTGCGGGAGAGCAAGCAGCTGATCGAAGCGGGCGAGATCCTCCGGGTGGAGCCGCAGCCCACGGGCCGCCGCGCTTCCACCCCGGGCAGCTGGCTCATCGGGACCGTCACCCGGCGCGCGGGCTCCGAGGGGGTGCTGTGACCATGAAGGCACTGACCTGGCGGGGCGTCAACAAGACCGCGGTGGAGTCCGTCCCCGACCCGCAGATCCTGAACGACCAGGACATCATCCTCAAGGTCGGGGTCAGCGCGACCTGCGGCTCGGACCTGCACCTGCTCGGGGGCTACATCCCGGCCATGCGGGCCGGCGACATCCTGGGTCACGAGTTCATGGGGGAGGTCGCCGAGGTGGGACCGGCCGTCCGCAACCACCGGGTCGGGGACCGTGTGGTGGTCTGCTCGTTCATCGGCTGCGGCCGCTGCTGGTACTGCGAGCAGGGGCTCTGGTCGCTGTGCGACAACGGTAACCCCAACCCGGCCATCACCGAGGCCCTGTGGGGTTACCCGGTCGGCGGCTGCTTCGGGTACTCGCACGCCCTGGGCGGATTCGCGGGCAGCCACGCCGAGTACGTACGGGTCCCGTACGCGGACCGGGGGGCGTTCACCATTCCCGACGGCGTGGACGACCTGGACGCGGTGTTCGCCTCGGACGCGGCGGCCACCGGCTGGACCGGAGTCGACCAGATCGGCGTGCAGCCCGGAGACGTCGTCGCGGTCTGGGGCGCGGGCGGCGTCGGCCAGATGGCGGCCCGTGCGGCCATCCTGAGGGGCGCCGAACGGGTCGTGGTCATCGACCGCCTGCCCGAGCGGCTGGCCCAGGCCGAGAACGCGATCGGCGCGGAGACCATCAACTACGAGACGGACAGCGTGGCCGCCGAGCTGCGTGAGCGCACCGGCGGCCGCGGCCCCGACATCTGCATCGAGGCGGTCGGCATGGAGGGCGACAGCGCCGGCCCGCAGTACCTCTACGACCAGGTGAAGCAGCAACTCCGGCTGGAGACCGACCGGCCCATGGCCGTCCGGGAGGCCATCCACGCCTGCCGCAAGGGCGGCGGGGTGTTCGTCCTGGGGGTGTACGGCGGCCTGGTCGACAAGTTCCCGCTCGGCGCGGTGATGAACAAGGGCCTCACCCTGCGCGGGGCCCAGCAGTTCGGTCACCGGTACATCCCGGAGATCCTGGGCCTGATGGCCTCCGGCGAGGTCAAGGCCAGTCACCTGGCCACGCACGTGATGCCACTGGACGACGGTCCGGCCGGGTACCGGATGTTCAAGAACAAGGAGGACGGTTGCGTGCGGGCCGTGTTCCGGCCTGAAGGCTGACGGCGGCTGCATGACCAGCCAGGCTGAGGCGATGTTCGCCGGCGACGTCGCCTCCCGGGCTCTCGGCATGGAACTGGTGCAGGCGGCCGAGGGCGCGGCGGTGGTCCGTATGCGGGTCACCGGCCAGATGGTCAACGGGTACGGCATCGCGCACGGCGGTTACCTGTTCATGCTGGCCGACACGGCGTTCGCCTGTGCCTGTAACAGCCACGGCGTGGTGACGGTGGCGGCCGGCGCGGAGATCTCGTTCGTGGCCAGCGCCCGGCTCGGCGACGAGCTGGTGGCCACCGCGGCGATGCGGACCCGGTACGGCCGCAACGGCATCTACGACGTCACGGTCCGGCGCGGTGACGAGGTCATCGCCGAGTTCCGCGGCCGCAGCCGGGCCGTCGCCGCGGGGGCGTCGTGACCGCGCAGGCCGTCCATCACCACGTCGAGCAGGTGGGTGGTGCGCCGTTCCCAGTCGTCGTTGTCGATACGCCACAGGAAGCCCACCAGCAGCAGCACCTCGTCGGCGTCGATGTCGGGCCGGAGCTGGCCCGTGGCCTGGCCGGCCTCCAGCAGCAGCGTGATCGCGTCGGTCACCGGCCGGTAGTAGGCGCTGGACAGATCGGCCCGGGTCGCCGCCTCCACCGCCTGGGCCACCCCGTGCTTGATCCGCCCGTAGCTGGCCAGCCGGCCCAGCCACCGGCGCAGCGCCTCGGCCGGCGGGTGGTCCGCCAGCAACGCCGGGGCCGCGTCGATCACTGCCTGCACATCCTGCCGGTACACCGCCAGCAGCAGCGCCTCCCGGTTGGGGAAGTGCCGGTACATGGTGCCCTGCCCCACCCCGGCCCGTCTGGCGATCGAGTTCAAGGTGGCGTCACTGGAGCTGGCCAGCGCGGCCACGGCCGCCTCGATGATCCGGGCCCGGTTCAGCTCGGCATCGGATCGCATAGACGTCACCCGGCCACTGTAACCGCCCTGGTTGCTAAGTGGACACTTGTCCGGTAACCTCCAGCGCGTCCGGACAGGTGTCCGGTTAATGCGGAAGGACGCTGATGACGGCAGGCATCGAGGGCAAGGTCGTGGCCATCACCGGAGCGAGCAGCGGGATCGGGGCGGCCACGGCTGAGCTGCTGGCCGGGCAGGGAGCCCGGGTCGTGCTGGGCGCCCGGCGGCTGGAGCGGCTGGAGGCAGCAGCAGGCCGCATCGCTGAACGCGGGGGACAGGCCGCCTACCAGGCCACCGACGTGCGGAGCCGGGCCGGCGTGGCCGGGCTGGCCGCGCTGGCGCAGGAGCGCTTCGGCCGTCTGGACGTGATGGTCAGCAACGTCGGCGTGGGCCTGGTCTCGCCGCTGGACGCGCTGCGGGTCGACGACTGGGACGAGATGATCGACACCAACATCAAGGGCGTGCTGTACGGGATCGCGGCCGCGCTGCCGGTGTTCCGGCGCCAGCAGGCCGGGCATTTCGTGCACGTCGCCTCGACCGCGGCCTACAAGACCGTGCCCGCTCAGGCGGTCTACTCCGGGACCAAGGTCGCGGTGCGCGCGATCCCCGAGGGCCTGCGCCAGGAGGCGGGCGAGCACCTGCGGGTGACGATCGTCTCACCCGGGTTCACCCGCACTGACTTCGTGCACGGAGCGGCCGACCCCGGCGTGCGGGCCCAGTTCATCGAGACCCGCGACCGGATGGCCA
>DASWVA010000196.1:0-12765 GCA_036401415.1 Streptosporangiaceae bacterium | reverse complement strand
AGCCGCTCCAGCACCTCGAAGTCGCTGACGCCGAGGCTGTGCCGCTCCCCCAGCTCGCGTTCCAGCGCCGAGCAGACGGCGGCGTGACTGGCGGCGATGGCCCGCCACATGCTCACCAGCTGCTCCGGGGCAGGCCCGGAGTCCTTGACCCTCACGGAAGCAGCCTAGCCGCCTGCCCCTTAATTTGCAAGTACATTAATTTCGTTTGCAACTAATTCCGCTACGGGCGTGGCACGATGTGAGGATGCGGATCACCGGTGTTACCTCAACTGATCTGTTCACCGGTACTGCGCGCCGCCCCCTGCAGATCATCCAGGTCAGCCTGGCCACCGGGACCGCCGGTACCGGCCGGCCCGTGCGGGTGCGGGTGGACGGCGCCGGGGTGAGTACCCCGGCGCCTGCCCAGGTGACGGCGGGGCCACCCGGTGAGACGGTGACGGCCGAGGTACCGGTGGAGATCGCGGCGCCGTTTCAGCCAGGGGTGCCGCGCCCGGTGACCGCGATCGCCGAGACCGGGGGCGGCGGCGCTCCGCAGCGGGCCGAGTTCGCGGCCCGGGTGACGCCGGCCGAGCCGGGCTGGACCATGTGGATGGTCAGCCACTTCCACTACGACCCGGTGTGGTGGGGAACCCAGGGGCAGTTCACCGAGTCCCGGCTGCTGCTGCCGGACGACGGCGGCGCCCTGCCCGAGGTCCGCACCGCGTTCGAGCTGGTCCGGCTGCACCTGGACAAGGCCCGCAGCGACCCGGACTACAAGTTCGTCCTGGCCGAGCTGGACTACCTGAAACCGCACTTCGACGCCTACCCCGAGGACCGGGCGGACGTGCGCCGGTTCCTGTCCGAGGGACGGATCGAGCTGGTCGGCGGTACCTATAACGAGCCCAACACCAACCTGACCGGGGCCGAATCCACGATCCGCAACGCCGTCTACGGCATGGGCTTCCAGCGGGACGTGCTCGGCGCCGATCCGCGGTCGGCCTGGATGCTGGACGCGTTCGGTCACGACCCCGGGTTCCCCGGACTGATGGCCGCGGCCGGGCTGACCTCCTCGGCGTGGGCGCGCGGGCCGTTCCACCAGTGGGGCCCGTCCGGGACCGAGGGCGGCAACCCGAGGATGCAGTTCGCCAGTGAGTTCGAGTGGATGTCGCCGGACGGCACCGGCCTGCTGACCGCCTACATGGCCAACCACTACGGCGCGGGCTGGGCCATCCACCGGCTGCCCGACCTGGCCGCGGCCGAGGCCGAGGCGCTGAACCAGTTCCGCTCGCTGGCCGCGGTGGCCGCCACCCGCAACGTGCTGCTCCCGGTCGGGGCCGACCACGTCATCCCGCCGCGCTGGGTGACCGAGATCCACCGGGACTGGAACGCCAGGTACGTGTGGCCCCGGTTCGTGACCGCGGTGCCGGCCGATTTCTTCGCGGCGGTCCGGGACGACGCCCAGGGGCGCGGCACCTGGATCACGCCGCAGACCCGGGACATGAACCCGCTGTACACCGGCAAGGACGTGTCCTACATCGACACCAAGCAGGCCCAGCGGGCGGCCGAAGTCGCCTGCCTGGACGGCGAGCGGCTGGCCACGGTGGCCTGGCTGGCCGGGGCGCCGTACCCGGCCGAGTCGGTTGACAAGGCCTGGCGGCAGCTGGCCTACGGCGCCCACCACGACGCCATCACCGGTACCGAGGGCGACCAGGTGTACCTGGATCTGCTGGCCGGCTGGCGGGAGGCGTGGGAACGGGGCAGCACCGCGCGGGCCGCCGCCGTCCGTCACCTGGCGGGCGCGTCCAGTGCGGCGCCGTCGCCGCTCAGCCCGGCCGGCCGCGAAGGCTCCGGCGGGGAGATCGCGCTGCCGGTGTTCAACACGCTGTCCCGCCCCCGGTCCGGCATGGCCCGGTCCGCCCTGACCTTTCCCGGGCCCGGCACCGGGCAGGTCACCCTGTACGGGCCCTCCGGTGAGCAGGTCCCGTTCCTGGCCGAGGGGGTGCGGCGGCACCCGGACGGGTCGCTGGCCGAGCTGACCGTCACGTTCCGGGCCGCCGGCGTCCCGGCGGTCGGGTACCGGGCCTACCGGGCCATCCCCGAGGCGGCGGCTGGGGCAGCGGTGGCCGAGAACACCTGGCGCGACCGGCCGGGGACGGTGATCGAGAATGAGCGGTTCCGGATCACCGCCGACCCGGCGCGTGGCGGCACGCTGGCCAGCATTGCCGATAAACGGACGGGAGTAGGCCTGCTGCGCGGCCCGGGCAACGAGGCGGTGCTCGCCGACGAGTACCCGGCCCATCCGCACTGGGGTGAGGGCCCCTGGCACCTGTCCCCCACCGGCACCAGCACCGGTTCGGCGGCCGGCCCGGCCCGGGTCCGGTCCCAGCGCTGCCCGGTCGGCTCGCGGCTGGTGGCCGAGTTCGACCTGGACGGGCTGGCCGTGGTGCAGGAGACCGTGCTCTGGGATGGTGAGCACCGGGTCGAGTTCCGGACCCACGTGGACGGCTCGATCGGGCAGGACCGGATGCTCCGGGTCCGGTTCCCGGCCGACGTGCCCGGCGGCCTGCCGGTGTACGAGACGGCCACCGCGGTCATCGGGCGGCCGTTCGCCCATCCGGACGTGGACACCGCCGAGCACTGGTGGACGCTGGACAACCCGGCCCACGACTGGTTCGGCGTGGGGTCGACGGCCCGGGTGACGCTGACCGGCCCGGACGGCACCGGGCCGTCCCACGCCATCGGGGTCGCCGAAGTGATCACCCCGGCCGGTGCGGCTCAGCTGGCCGATGAGGTGCGGGGCCTGGTCGCGGCGCTGGCCGCGGCGGGCGTCACCGCGACTTGCTCGCGGCCGGACGGCCCCCGGTACGGCGGCATCGACGCCGACTCCAACGTGCCCGACGTGCGGATCGCGCTCGGCGGCCCGGACGCCAACTCTTTCACCGCGGCGGCGCTGGCCGCGGCGGGCCAGGGATACGCCGGGGAACTCGCGGCCCGGGCCGGGGCGGGCGGGCCGGCCCGGCTGTGGCTGCCGGCCGCCCGGCCGCGGGCGCAGACCCATCAGCCCAGCGCCGATCTGCGCGGGCCGTCCGACCTGCCGGTACTGATCGTCGCCGGGACCGGCCCGGACGGGCTGGCCGCGGCCATCACCGAGCTGGCCGGCGACCTGTCCGACGCGGTGGTCGAAGTGCCCGCGGCCAGCCTGGCCGGCCGCGGCGCGCCCGCCGACCCGCCCCTGGCGCGATGGTCGGTGGCGCTGCTCAACCGGGGCACCCCCAGCGGCGCGGTCAGCCCCGATGGCACCCTGACCCTGACCCTGATGCGGGCCTGCAGCTCGTGGCCGGCCGGGGTGTGGATCGACGGCGACCGGCGGGCCGCGCCGGACGGCAGCAGTTTCGCCTGGCAGCACTGGAGCCATACCTTCGAGTACGCGCTGATCAGCGGGGCCGGGGACTGGCGGGAGGCCCGTTTCGGGCCGGCCGGGACCGCCTACAACCACGAGCTGATCTCGTGCGCGGGCGGAGGCGCGGCGGCCGTGCTCGCGCCCGGGGTCAGCCTGATCGAGGTCGACCACCCCGCAGTCCAGCGCAGCACGCTCAAACCGCGGGGCAACCCGCTGGCCCGGGGCCTGCCGGGGCTGCCCGCGGCCGCGGACGGGCTGACCATGCGGCTGCGGGAGACCGAGGGCCGCCCGGCCCGGGCCCGGGTCCGGCTGCGCGGCGGCATCGCCGCGGCGCACCTGACCGACCTGCTGGAAGCTCAGGACGGCCCCGCGCTGGCGATCGAGGACGAGGACGTGCTGGTCGACCTGCCGCCGTTCGGCACGGTCACCGCGGTGATGTGGCCGGTGGTCCCGCCCGCGGCCGGGCTGCAGGGCGAGCCACCGGTCCCGCACGGCACCACCAACCTGCTGGCGCAGACGTCGGTACCGGACGGCACCCTGGCGGGCCTGCTGGAACCGGCCCAGCCGGTCTACTCCCGCTACTGGCTGCACGGCAAGGGGCCTGCCCCGGCCGGGAACCTGCCGGTCGCGGTGCACATCTCCCCCCGGCTGAGCGGCCTGGCCCTGGATTGTGAGACCGGTCCGCCCGGGGGGAACAGCCCGGGCGCGCCGCCCGAGGCGCACCTGCGGGTCACGGTGGCCTGCGGTACCGAACCAGCCTCCGGCTCCCTCCGGCTGCTGGTGCCGGACGAGCTGGAGGCGGAGTTCGGCGGTCCCGGGACCGGATCCGGGCCGCCGCGGGCCGGGGCGTCCGCCTACGACCTGCCTGCCCGGGGCTACGCCGACTGGGACGTGCGGGTCCGGGCCCGGCCCGGAGCCCCGCGCGGCCGCTACGTGGTCGCCGCGCAGATCTCCGACGACCTGGGCCAGGTCATCGAGGACACCGCGTTCGTGCAGGCGGGCGGCCCGGGTGAGCCCGACTTGTTCCAGCCGCTGGCGCAGGTGCTCCCGGCGGTCGAAGCCAGCACCGCGGCCATCGCCGGCGAGATCGGGCTGACCGTGCTCACCCCGGCGCTGCGGCTGGCCCCCGGTGCCGAAGCCGAGGTCGGGGCCGAGGTCATCAACCAGCTGGCGTCCCCGCTGCGCGCGGAGGCCCAGCTGATCTCGCCGTTCGGCAGCTGGGAAGCGCTCGGCCCCTGGACCCAGGGCCTGCGGGCCGCGCCCGGTGAGCGGCTGCCGGTCCGGTTCGGTGGCCGGGTCCCGGCCACCGCCCGGCCCGGAACCCGATGGTGGGCGATAGTCAAGATCATGTACTTCGGCCGGGTCCGGTATAGCGCCGCCATCCCGGTGACGGTGACGGGCAGCCAGGAGGAGCCGCGATGAGCGAGCCGGAGGACGCCGCCGCAGCGCGGCCCGCAGGCGAGCGGGCGGTGCCGTCACCGGTGGCGGTGGTGACCGGAGCGGGATCCGGGATCGGCCGGGACGTCGCCGTCGGCCTGGCACGGGCCGGGTACCGGGTGGCGCTGGCGGGCCGGCGGGAGGACGCGCTGCGCGAGACCGCCGCGCTGGCGGCCAGCACGACGCTCAGCGTGCGCTGTGACGTGCGGTCCGCCGACTCGGTGCGGGCGTTGTTCGATGCGACCGTAAGTCAGTGGGGCCGGGTCGACCTGCTGTTCAACAACGCCGGGTCGTTCGGGGGTGGCGGCCCGCTGGAAGACGTGCCGCTCGAGCAGTGGAATCAGGCCATCGCAACCAACCTGACCGGTTCATTCCTGTGCGCGCAGGCCGCGTTCGCGATCATGAAGGGCCAGCATCCGGGGGGCGGCCGGATCATCAACAACGGCTCGATATCGGCCCACGTGCCCCGCCCGTTCGCGGTCGCCTACACGGCCAGCAAGCACGCCGTCACCGGCCTGACCAAGGCCATCTCGCTGGAAGGGCGGCCGTACCGGATTGCGTGCGGCCAGATCGACGTCGGCAACGCGGCCACCGACATGACCGGGGCGATGGCCACCGGGGTGCCGCAGGCGGACGGGTCGGTCCGGGCCGAGCCACTGATGGCGGCCCGGCACGTGACCGACGCCGTCCTGATGATGGCAGCGCTGCCGCTCGACGCCAACGTGGAGTTCCTCACCATCATGGCGACGAACATGCCCTACATCGGCCGCGGCTGAGCCGGAAGCCCGGAGCCGGAAGCCCCGAGCCGGAAGACCGGAGCCGGAAGCTCAAGAGAAGGCCTCTCCGGGCCTCCCCCGCTTCCGGCCCGCTCCTCCTGGCTTCCACCCCGGCATGGCCGCCCCTGCGGGCCACACCCGGGTCACGACAGTAACACGCAGTACCCGGCCCAGCGGTTCCCGAATACCGAATTCGCCTGTTGGTGACGTTATCGTCACCTTCTCCACGCATGTCGGCTGTGACGCACAGTAACTGAACTACCGCCGTCGCAGTTAAATCGCAGGTGAAACGGCCGGCCGGGCCGGCCCCGGGGGCCGACCCCCGGGGCCGGTGCCATCACGCGGCCAGGGCTTCTTCTTCCGCCTCGGCAGCCCGGGGCGGGAGCACCATCGGGGCGCGGGACCGGATGAGCACGGTGATCACCACGAGGGCCACCGCGTCGAAGATCGCGGCCAGCAGGAACGCGGTCGCCGTAGCGTGCGACTGCAGGTGGTGCGCCAGGGCCACGGGGCCCGCGCCCGGCCGTGGGTGCCGGGCGGCGTCCCGGTAGGACGTGCCGTACACCGCGACCAGCACAGCCAGGCCGACCGCGCCACCGACCTGCTGCATGACGTTGACCATGCTGGCGGCCGCGCCCGAATCCTCCGGGGCCACCCCGGCCAGCGAGGCCGTGGTCAGCGGCACGAACACCACCCCCATCCCGGCCCCCAGCAGCAGCATCGGGCCGAGTATGCCGGACCAGTACCCGGTGGCCGGCGAAACCCGGGACAGCCAGGCCAGGGCCACGATGACCGGGATCAACCCGGCCATCATGAGCCGCTTGGGCCCCACCGCCTGCATGAGCCGCGGGACGAGCCGGGACACCCCGAACAGCAGGATGGTCATGGGCAGGAACGCGATGCCGGCCCGCAGCGGGCTGAAGCCCAGGACGTCCTGCAGGAACTGGGTGAGAAAGAAGAACATCCCCATCATGCCGGCCACCAGCAGCAACCGTGCGGCGAAGGAGCCGGACCGGCTGATGTCGGTGAACAGCCGCAGCGGCGTGATCGGCTGCGGGGCCCGCCGCTCGTTCAGCACGAATCCCGCGAGCAGTACCAAGGCGGCCGCGAACGCGCCGACGGCCAGGCCGTCACCCCAGCCGCTGGCGGCGGCGCGGATGAACGCATACACCAGCGAGGCCATGCCCAGCGTCGAGGTGAGGGCGCCGGCCAGGTCGAAGCGGCCCGGCTGGCGGGGGGTCTCGGTGACGAACAGCGGGGCCGCGACCAGGGCGAAGAGGCCGATGGGCACGTTGATGAACAGCACCCAGCGCCAGGACAGCCACTGGGTGATCACCCCCCCGAGAACCAGGCCGAGCGAGGCTCCGCCGGTGATCACCGCGGTGTAGATGGCCAGGGCCCGGGTCCGCTCGCGGCCCTCCGGGAAGCTGCCGATGATCAGTGCGAGCACCGCGGGCGAGGCCAGCGCGCCGCCGACGCCCTGCGCGGCCCGGGCGGCCAGCAGCAGCCCGGCCGAGTTGGCCAGGCCGCCGGCCAGCGAAGCCACCGTGAACAGGGCGACCCCGGCCGTGAACATCCGGCGCCGGCCGAGAATGTCTCCGGCCCGGCCACCGAGCAGCAGCAGGCCGCCGAAAGTCAGCGTGTACCCGTTCATGACCCAGGACAGGCTGGTCGCACTGAAGTGCAGGCCGTGCTGGATCTGCGGCAGCGCGATGTTCACCACGGTGGCGTCCAGGATCACCATCAGCTGCGCGCACAGCAGGATGACCAGGGCGAGACCGCGGCGGCCGGAGCCGCGGCGGGGTGCGCCCGGCTGACGCGGCGCCCCTCGCTGTGCCCCGGGGCTGCGGGCACCAGGGGAAGAAGACACTGTGCCTCCATGTTGTGGGTCAGGTCAGGTCAGTAAGCCAGGCCCGTTCCGGGCGAGCGTGGCCGCTGGCCGGGCGGTACACTCGGAGAGAAAACGGAGGTCTACTCCGGTTAACTATACGGAGGGACCCTCCGGTTAGCAACTCATTATCCGACGGCTCGATGGCGAAGGCATGACTACCACTGATCGCGCGGCTGAGGACGCCGCCGCCGCGCTGGCTGCGACACCGCCGATGCGGGCGGATGCACGGCGCAGCCATGAGCGCCTGATCGCCGCGGCGACCGAGGCGTTCGCGCAGAACGGCGCCGACGCGCCGCTGGAGGACATCGCCAAGCGAGCCGGAGTCGGGATCGGCACGCTCTACCGGCACTTCCCCACCCGGCTGGATCTGCAGGAAGCGGTGTACCGCACGCAGGTCAGCGTGGTGTGCCAGCAGGGCGCGGCGCTGGCCGACGCGCCCTCACCCGGTGAAGCGTTCGCGGGCTGGCTGCAGGCGCTGTCCGGCTACCTGGTCACCAAGCGGGGCCTGGCCAGCGCGCTGATCGCGGCCAGGGGCAGGGACTCCGAAGTGATCAGCACCTGCAGCCAGATCATGCGCAGCACGGCGGAGCGGCTGCTGCAGCGGGCCCAGGACGCCGGGGCGGTGCGCACGGACGTGACCACCGCGGACGTGATGATGCTGGTGCACGGCGTGGTGGTGGCGGCCGAGCGCGCCCCCGAGCAGACCGACCACCTGCTGTCCATCACCCTGGACGGCTTGCGCGCCCAGGCCTGACGCCCCGGCCGGCCGGGGCCTACCGGACGGGCGGCCGGTTCTCGTACGGCGTGCTGAGCACGATCGTGGTCCGGGTGGACACGCCGGCCACGGTGCGGATCTCCTGCAGCAGGTCCTCCAGCGCCGACGGGGAGGCCACCCGGACCTTGAGGATGTAATTCTCGTCCCCAGCCACGCTGTGGCATGCCTCGATCGCGGTGATCTGCTCGAGCCGCTGCGGTACGTCGTCGGGTGCGGCCGCGTCGAACGGCTTGATCGAGATGAACGCGGTCAGCGGCAGCCCGATCTGGTCGGGGTCACACAGGGCCACGTACCCCCGGATCACCCCACTCTGCTCCAGCCGCCGGACCCGCTGGTGGGCCGCGGACACCGACAGCCCGGTCCGCTTGGCCAGCTCGGTGAAGCTCATCCGGCCGTCCGCCGACAGCAGCGTTGTTATCTGCCGATCGATCTCTTCCACCCGGACAGTATTGCCTGCCCGCCGGGCCCGGTCACGGTAGGGCATCAGATAACGAATAGGTAACGGCCGTTACACTACTGTAACTTTAGCCGCGGTGATCTTAACGGCGGACATTCCCGAAGTTACGCTGCCGACCAGGACAGATAATCCTGGGCCAGCGTGACGGCCCGCGGACCAGCAGAGCAAGCCGGGCCCGTAAGCCCGGCAGAGCAAGGGAGCACCATGGCCCAGATAATCCTCGACCGCATCGACAAGGTGTACAGCGGCGGCGTCAAGGCGATCGACGAGATGTCGCTGGAAGTCACAGACGGCGAGTTCATGGTCCTGGTCGGGCCCTCGGGTTGCGGTAAGTCCACCGCGCTCCGCTCCATCGCCGGTCTTGAGGAGATCAGCTCGGGCACCATCACCATCGGCGACCGCGTGGTCAACGACCTGCCACCCAAGGACCGCGACATCGCCATGGTGTTCCAGAACTACGCGCTCTACCCCCATATGACCGTGGAGCAGAACCTGGCCTTCGGCCTCCAGCTGCGCAAGACCCCGAAGGCCGAGATCAAGTCGCGGGTCGACAAGGCCGCGCGGATGCTGGGCCTGGACCAGTACCTCAAGCGCAAGCCGGCCGCCCTGTCCGGTGGCCAGCGTCAGCGGGTGGCCATGGGCCGCGCGATCGTCCGGGAGCCGCAGGCGTTCCTGATGGACGAGCCGCTGTCCAACCTGGACGCCAAGCTCCGCGTATCCATGCGGGCGTCGCTGAACCAGCTGCACCAGGAACTCGGCACCACCACCATCTACGTCACCCACGACCAGGTCGAGGCCATGACCCTGGGCCACCGGGTCTGCGTCATGCGGGACGGCCGGCTGCAGCAGGTGGACACCCCCCAGCACCTGTTCGAGACCCCGGTCAACCTGTTCGTGGCCGGGTTCATCGGGTCGCCCGCCATGAACTTCGTCAGCGCCGAGCTGACCCGCGACGACGGCCCGTCGGTGGCGTTCGCCAACTACAAGCTGCCGGTGCCCGCTTCGGTCATCGACGCCAAGCCGGGCCTGGAAAAGTACTTCGGCCGCAGCATCATCCTGGGTATCCGCCCGTCCGACTTCGAAGACGCCACCCTGGCCGACGCGAGCTGGGCCCGGATGGCAGTCACCGCGGGCGTCACCGAGGAGCTCGGCAGTGAGATCCATGTGATCTTCACCATCGACGCCCCGCCGGTCGAGCACTCCAGCATCACCGACGCGGCTACCGGGGACGACGGGCAGGATGAGAGTGTCTCAGCTCTGGTCGGCGGCAAGTCCCTGTGGACCGGCCGGGTGTCCGCCCGGTCCACGGTCCGGCCCAACTCGCCGATCGAGATGGCCGTGGACACGAACCAGCTGCAGTTCTTCGACGCTGACAGCGGTCTTTCCATCGGTCACCCCGAGGCCAGCGAGGCCAAGGCCGAGCGGGTCACCGTGTAAGCAGCTCTGCGCCCGGGGCCGGGCCGGCGGACCGTTCGCCGGCCCGGCCGCACGCGTGAGCGGTGGTATGGAAGTGCGTCATCGTGGTGTTGCAGGCGTTAGGCATCACGTTCCCGGCGGTGCCGGAAGGTGGGAGAATTTCGTTATGCCCCGCGACCCGGAAGACCTCTACGAGCTGAGCACGGACCGGCCGGACCTGGACGGCGTGCCGATGCTGCATCACCTCGAGGGCTTCATGGACGCGGGCGCGGCCGGGCGGCTGCTGGCCGAGCACCTCGCGGAGACGTGCGAGCCGGTGACCGTGGCCACGTTCGACGTGGACCGGCTGATCGACTACCGGTCCCGGCGGCCGAACATGATCTACTCCACCGATCACTGGGCCGAATACGAGCACCCCGAGCTGATCGTGCAGCTGCTGCACGACCTCAGCGGCGCCCCGTTCCTGCTGCTGACCGGACCGGAACCCGACCATGAGTGGGAGCTGTTCGCCGCGGCCGTCCAGGCGGCGTCGGCGCAGCTCGGCGGGGGTGCGCTGATCGGCTTCCAGGGCATCCCGATGGGCGTGCCGCACACGCGCCCGCTCGGCGTGATCAGCCACGCGACCCGCCCCGAGCTGATCACCGGGCAGCAGCAGATGCCGAACAAGCTCCAGGTGCCGGGCAGCGCGGCCGCCCTGATCGAGTTCCGGCTGGGCGCCGGCGGCCGGGACGCGCTGGGCTTCGCCGTGCACGTGCCGCACTACCTGTCGCAGGCGGTCTACCCGGAGGCGGCGGTGGCGCTGCTGGACACGGTGACCGCGATCACCGGCCTGGAACTGCCCAGTGACGCGCTGCGGCTGGCCGCGGACCGGACCAACTCCGAGATCGACCGGCAGGTGGCCGAGTCCACCGAGGTGGCCGAGCTGGTCACCGCGCTGGAGCGCCAGTATGACGCGATCGCGGAAAGCGACGGCACCGGCGAGGACGGCGGCCTGCTCAACGGAGGCCCCATGCCGACCGCGGACGAGCTGGCCGAGCAGTTCGAGCAGTTCCTGGAGCAGCAGGACCGCGGAGAGTAGCCGCCCGCGCGTTACCGCTCGACGATAACGAGGTCGCGGGTGATGTTGTTGAGGCGCTCGGCGCCGTGTTCGGTGCACACCACAATGTCCTCGATGCGGGCGCCGTTGCGCCCCGGGTAGATGCCCGGCTCGATCGAGAACGCCATACCCGGCTCGAGTGTCTCGGTGTTGCCGGACACGATGTAGGGGTCCTCGTGCGACTCCAGCCCGATGCCGTGCCCGGTGCGGTGGATGAAGGCGTCGCCCCAGCCGGCCGCGGTGATCGGCCGCCGGGCAGCGGCGTCGATCTCTTCGGCCGGCGCCCCCGGCTGCACCGCGTCGAACGCCGCCTGCTGGGCGCCCTGGAGCACCTGGTAGTAGGCCAGGAAGTCCCCGGGCGGCGTACCGATCGCGTACGTCCGGGTGCAGTCCGACCGGTACCCGGACGGCATCATGCCGCCGATGTCGACCACGACCGCGTCACCGGGCTGCAGGACCCGGTCGGATACCTCGTGGTGGGGGCTGGCCGCGTTCGGCCCGGAGGCCACGATCACGAAGTCGACCTGCACGTGACCCTCGGCCAGGATCGCCTCGGCGATCAGCGTGCCGGCCTCCCGCTCGGTCCGGCCCGCCCGCAGCCAGCCCGGCACCCGGGCGTGCACCCGGTCGATCGCGGCGCCGGCCTCGCGGAGCGCGGCGACCTCGGCCGGGGTCTTGCGCATGCGCAGGTCGCGCAGGGCCGCGCTGGCCAGGACCTGGCGGGCCCCCGGGAGCGCGTCGCGCAGCCTGAGCGTCATCAGCGCCCACATCTGGTCGGCCAGCCCGGTGCTGGCCACTGGCCCCAGCCGGGCCGCGATCAGCGCGTACGGGTCCTCGGTCTCCTCCCAGGAGATCAGCTCCAGGCCCAGCCCGGACGCCGGGGAGGCCTGGGCGGCGGCCAGCTCCAGCCGCGGCACGACCAGGAACGCGGGATCGGCGGCCGGGATGACCAGGCAGGTCAGCCGCTCGAGCTGCTTGGCGTCGTAGCCGGTGACGTAGCGCAGGTCGGCGCCGGGGGTGAGCAACAGCGCGTCCAGGCCCCCGGCCCGGACCCGGGCCGACACGTCGGCCAGCCGGCTGGCCGGGTACAACCCTGATTCCGCCATCGATCGTCCTCCCGGGCCTGTCTGCTGCAGGGGGTCCCCTGCGCAGCAGGCTACTGCCCGGTGACGGCGGCCAGGAACCGGGACAGCGACGAGCCGAGCCGCCACCGCTCGCCGAGCTGGGCCAGCCGATCCGGGTCGGCCACGGTGAGCGGCAGGTCACCGGTCACCGTGGGGAGCGGCACATCGGTCGCGGTGCGGACCACGCCCGGGGCCACCGCCAGGTAGTCGCGGGCCGCGGTGAGCTTGTTCCGGGCCCCGGCCGGGAAGCCACCGTGCCCCTCATCGACCGCTTCCAGGATGCCGGCCAGGCTGCCGAACTTGTTGATCAGGGCGGCCGCGGTCTTCTCCCCCACCCCGGGCACGCCGGGCAGGCCGTCGCTGGGGTCGCCGCGCAGCACCGCGAAGTCGGCGTAGGCGCGGCCAGGGATCTTG
>DASWVA010000195.1:0-1572 GCA_036401415.1 Streptosporangiaceae bacterium | reverse complement strand
GAGGCGCGCGTCCCGTCGGGGCTGTCCGGGGCCGACCCCACCGAGTACGAACGCTGGGCCACGTACCCGTCCGGCGCGGTCAGCCGGACGATGAAGTGCTGGCCGGCCAGGTAGGGGACCGGGGCCGGCAGCTCCAGCCGGAACGTCTTGGCCGTTGGCGTCTCCCGCCGGATCTCCGTCACCCTGGCCATCTGCCACGGGCCCGGCCGGGGGAAGACGCCGAGCTGTCCCGAAGTGCCCAGCTGTCCCGAAGTGCCGAGCTGTCCCGGACCACCCGGTTGCGCCATCAGTCCCCCTGGTACCGCTGCTCTTTCCACGGGTCACCCCGATCGTGGTAGCCGTTCTGCTCCCAGAACCCGGGCTCGTCGTAGTCCAGCACGTGCAGCCCGGATACCCACTTGGCGCTCTTCCAGAAGTACAGGTGCGGCACCAGCAGCCGCGCCGGGCCGCCGTGCTCGCGGGGCAGCGGCTGGCCGTCGAACTCCCACACCACCCAGGCCTGGCCCCCGGTCACGTCGGCCAGCGGCAGGTTCGTGGTGTACCCGGTGTGCGAGGTGGCCAGCACGTAGCTGGCCGAGGGCAGCGGCCGGGCCGCCGCCAGCAGCGTGTCCACCGACACCCCGCGGAAGCTGACTCCCAGCTTGGACCAGGTGGTGACGCAATGGATGTCGCCCATGAAATCCGAGAGTGGCAGGGCCATCATCTCGGCCCAGGTCCACGAGACCTTCTGCTCGACCAGGCCGTCGATCCCGAACGACCACTGGTCGGTGGACAGCCGGGGCGTAGCCTCCGCGGTGAGGACCGGCCAGTCAGTGCCCGCGTCGTACTGTCCCGGCGGCAGCCGCGGATCCCGCGCCCGGCGCCCTTTGAATCCCCTGGTGAAGGTCATGGGGGAATGATCTCACCGTATCCGGCTGGGCACATCCCCCGCTCGTGCCAAGCTGACGCCATGAGCGACGAACGCGATGGCGTGCCGCTGACCCACCTGGACCAGCCGCTGTTCGACGGGGCGGACGCGACCAAGCAGGACCTGGTCGACTACCTGGACACGATGCGGGACCGGATCATCCCAGTGCTGCGGGACCGGCCGCTGTCGGTGATGCGGATCCGGCCCGGCCAGGAACCGTTCATGCAGAAGAACCTGCCCAAGTACGCGCCGGAGTGGATCCAGACCGCCCAGGTGTGGGCCGACGCGTCCCGCCGGACGATCACTTACCCGCTGGTCAACGATCGGCGCACGCTGGTGTGGTTCGCCAACCAGCGGGCCGTCGAGTACCACGCGGCGCTGGCCCTGATCGGTCACGAGGACCGGCCCACCCACCTGATCCTGGACATCGACCCGCCCGAGGGAGCCGGCTTCGGGCCGGTCGCCGCGGCCGCCCACCTGGTCCGCCGGGCGCTGGAGGAACTGGGCCTGGCCGGCGCGGTCAAGACCAGCGGCTCCAAGGGCGTGCACATCTTCGTCCCGCTCGACGCAGACGCGACCACGTTCGAGGTGGCCGCGGCGACGCGGGCCATCGGGGCCCGGGCCGAGCGCCTCGACCCGGCCCTGGCCACCACGGCCTTCATCCG
>DASWVA010000194.1:0-3388 GCA_036401415.1 Streptosporangiaceae bacterium | reverse complement strand
CAGCGAGCTCACCCCGAGCTCATGGTCATAACCCCGCCGCGCGAAATTATCCGCCACCGCCACCCGGTGCCCCGCCGCCGACAAACACAACGCCGCCGGCCACCCCAGATACCCATCCCCACCCAGCACCAGAATCTTCATGCTCCGGCCCATGCCCATGCCCACGTCCGTTCGGTCGGGATCAGATGGCGGATCGCACGGCCTGCCGGGCGACGTCGGGGGCGGGCGCGTTGCAGGTGGGGCACTGCGGGCCCTGGCCGGGGATGTTGAGCCAGTAACCGTCCACCAGCGACCGGGTGGCCTGGATGACGTCGGCCAGGTGCTGACTGGTGACCGGGGCGCCCGGCGGGTTGGAGGACAGCCCGGCCAGCACCGTGACCCCCGGTTTGGCCGCCTGGGCCTGGGCAGCCGCCTGCCGGACAAACGAGGTGTAGGTGGCGGTGTCCCGTTCCAGGCTCTGGGCCTGCAACTCAACCACGTCGGCGACCTGGGCCATGCGGGCGGCCAGCCGCAGATCGAGGAACTGCTGCCAGCGAGCCCCGCCACCGCCACCGCCCGACCCCGAACCGGAGCCCGACCCGGAGCCCGACCCCGACCCCGACCCCGACCCGGAGCCCGAGCCCAGCACCGTGGTTAGGTTGAGCGCGGGCGCCACCACCAGCTTCAGGCCCCGGGCATGTGCGGCCTGCGCCGCCTGCTGGGCGGCGGCCACCGGGTCGTGCTGCTCGGCCGCGGGCGTGAACGACCAGGCCTCCGGGTCGTACAGCACCCCGTACGTACCCGTCGGCACCTGCCCCTGCCGCACCGCGGTGACCAGGGCGGTGGCCGAGGAGAACGTCACCACCGCCTTGGCGGCGAACCCGGCCAGCAACCGCTGGCCCGGCTGGAGGATCTCGTAGACCTGCGCACCGGCCAGCTGCTGGCGCACCGTGGAACTGGCGACCAGCTGAGCCAGGGCCGCCCGGGTGACCAGCCAGGCCGGGCCGCCGGCCGCGGACCGGGACCGCGATGGCGCCGCCGAAGCTGGCGTCCCCGACCCCGCCGCCGACGCCCCCGACGCCGGCGCCGGCCTGCGGGGATGCCCTCCCGAGCAGGCCGTCAGCAGGCAGAGCGCGGCGAGCGCCAGGACGACGGCGGTCCCGCCAAGGGCCGGCCCGCAACGCCCGCCAAGGGCCGGCCTGCAGCGCCGGCAACTGCTCCGTGGGCCAGCATGGGTCATGAACCGATCCTGACATCGGCGGCCATGCCGTCCAGCGGCTGGGCCGTCGCATGACCGGTCACGCTGACCACGGCCTGGTAGGCCAGGCCGGTCGCGGTCGACATCGGGGTGGGCAGGATCTCCTGGACCTGGCCCCGGACGTTCTCGATGTGGGCCGCGGGCACGCTGATCGTCACGGTCTGGCCGGTCTTGACCGTGGACACCGAGTTTTCCGGGATCAGCGCGACCACGTGCCAGGTGATGGACGTGCGCAGCGCCACCACCGGCAGGGCTGAGCCGCCGGCCCCGTTGGCCTTACTGGCCTGCGGGCCTTCGGGCAGCAGCGAGAACAGCGGCGCCTGGGCCGCCTGGGCGGTCTGCGCCGACGTCGCGCCGGTCTTGAGCCCGGACGCGCTGACCGTCTCGCCGGGCTGGCCGTTAACCGCGATCACCGTGCCCGCGGCCGGTGCGACGATCAGGGTCGCCTGGGCGTCAGTCTTGTCCGCAGCCTCCTGGGCCTCGTCCTTGGCCTGCTGGGCCTGGTCTTTGGCCAGCTGGGCGTTGGCCGCCGCCACCTCGGCCGTCTCGTCGAGGACCGGGACCGCCTTGAGCTGGGCCAGCCGGGCCTGGTCCGCGGAGATGGCGGCCTGGTCCGAGGAGATGGAGGCCTTGTCCGCGGTCAGCAGGCTGCTCGTCGCCGGCGCGTACTCGGTAGCCAGGGTCTGGCCCTTGTGCACGGTCTGGCCCGCCCGCACCGGCACGCTGGCCAGGTAGCCCGCCTTGTTGAAGTTCAGGCTCTCGACCCCGCTGCTGGTCACCGCGCCGGTAAGCAGGTGGCTGTCGTTGCTCACCACCCGGGGGACGTACCAGATGGCGGCGGCGATGCACGCCGCCGCGATGACGAAGCCGCCGATCCGCTGCACGACCGAATGCCGGGGCCGGCCCGCCTTGGGCAGGGGGGACAGCTCGGGGCTGGTGGGAACGCTGAGATCCGGCTCGTTCTCCGGCTGCGGTGGGGCCAGGTCAACCGCTTCAGTGTCCATGTCCATCCCGTCGGCTCGTCCGTCCCCGTGGCCCGCCGCTCCGTCACGGTGGCGCGCGGCCTCCCCTGGTGCGGTGCCCGGGCTCCCGTAGCCGTAGCCGGAGCCGGCGTTCCCAGCGCGTAGGCCACCGCGAGCCTGACCCTAATGCCCGATGTGGCCTTATTGTCTGATCCTTTCACCGATTAACCAATATTTAACCGGCTGGATATTCGCCCTTACCGACTGGCAAAGTAGGAATATGCATATCTTTCCAACGTTAGCGCGTTTATCCGGTTGAACTGTAAATCTGCGTTCACACCGGATATGGGCGCCGAAACAATCATTTCATCGGGGGCTGATAGGTTGCCCACCTGAAATGCCGGACGACGGGAAGGGATGGGCATGGACGACCGCCTGCTGGCCGTGAGTGCCGTCCTGCTGGCCTTGCTGGTGCTGTCGTGCCTGCTCCCGCTGACGTCCGACAGCGTGGAAGACCGCGGCGACGGCCGGACCCACGTCAGGATCACCAAGTTCGTCAAGACCTCGCCGTACCGGCCGCGCACGTGGACCTTCCTGGCCGTGGCGGCCGTGCTCGGGCTGCTCTTCCTGGGCTGGCAGCGGCCCTCGCTGCCGGGCCTGTACTCGGGCGGGGTCCGGGCGGTGGCCACCGCCATCACCCGCGACCCGGCCAGCGTGAACGGTTACGTGGCCCGCCTCCGGCCGGCCACCCAGTACTTCGCGCTCGCCTACATCATCGGGCTGGCCGTGGTCATCCGGGCCACCGCCGGCCGGCGCCTGGCCGTGCTCTGGCACGCCGCGCTCTACCTGGCCATGTCGCTGCTGCTGGACGCGCTGATGATTGTGTGCGGGATCGCCACCGGCTGGCTGGTGTCCCCGTTCGGCATCGAGGCCACCCTGGCCAACCTGCTGGTCGGCGGGCTGGTGGTGATGCGGCTGACGTTCACCACGTTCGTGCTGCCCCGGGCGACCACGGTGCCCAGCCGGCCGTCCCGCCGGGCCTGGGACACCATCTTGACCTGGTGCGCGCTGGCCGTGGTGGTGGCCGCGCTGTTCGTGGTGTACGCGTTCATCGCCGAGCCGGGCAACCTGACCACGGTGTGGCAGGTGTTCGTCCCGCTGTACGCGGTGAGCATCTTGTTCGTGCTGA
>DASWVA010000193.1:0-1513 GCA_036401415.1 Streptosporangiaceae bacterium | reverse complement strand
CGGGTCGGCCAGCAGCGCCTGCAGCGCGCTGGCCAGCACGGCCGGATCCCGGGGCGGGACCAGCCAGCCGGTGGCCCGGTCCACCACGGTGTCGGTGAGACCGCCGACCGCGCTGGCCACCACCGGGACCCCGCAGGCCATGGCCTCCAGCGGCACGATGCCGAACGGCTCGTACCAGGGCACGCACACCACCGCGTCCGCCGACCGGATCAGGGCGGGCACGTCGGCCCGCGTGACACTGCCGGTGAACACCACCCGGTCCGCGACCCCGTGCCGTGCCGCGGCGTCGCGCAGGGCCTGGTAGTCACGGTCGGAGCCCAGCTCCGCCTGCGCCGGGCCACCCGCCACCACCAGCTCCGCCCCGGGCACCTGGGCCAGCGCGGCGATCGCGGTGGCGACCCCTTTGCGTTCGACCAGCCGGCCCAGGGCCAGCAGCCGCGGCCGGTCGTGGCGGGGGGCCACCGGGCCGTCCGGGGTGAAGACGGTGGGGTCCACCCCGCAGGGCACCACGCTGATCTGCCCGCCGGGCACGCCCAGGGCGGCCAGCTCGCTGGCCTCGTCGCTGCAGGTGGCGATGATCTGGTCGCAGGCCTCACCGATCCGCCGTTCGGCGGTGGCCCGCCCGGGCGGGCTGGGGTCGGCGGCCCCCTGGTGCCGGGCCTTCACCACCCCCAGGGCGTGGAAGGTCTGCGCGACCGGGATGGCCAGCCCGGTCGCGCCGCGCAAGGTGGCCAGACCCGACATCCAGAAGTGCGCGTGCGCGACGTCGGGCGGATCCTGACGCCAGCGCCGGGCCAGCCGCATGCCCAGCTCGGGCATGTGCGGCAGCAGCTCGTCCTTGGGCAGGGACGCGAGCGGGCCGGCCTTCAGGCGGCACACGGTGACCCCGGGGCCCAGCTCGGCGGTGTGCGGCGCGTCCAGGCTGGTGCGCCGGGTGTAGATGGTGACGCGGTGGCCGCGCGTGGCCAGCGCCGTGGCCAGCGCCCCGACGTGGACGTTCTGGCCGCCCGCGTCCGCGCCGCCCAGGACCGCCGTCGGATCGGCGTGCTCGGACACCATGGCGATTCTCATGCGCTGACCTCCTGCAGAATCTGATCCCAGTCGCGGAGGAACCGCTTGAGGCCGTAACGGGCGCCCGCGGCCTCCCGGGCCGCCAGGCCCGCCTCCCGGGCCGCCGCCGGATCGGCGATGAAGCGGCGCACCGCCGCGTGCAGCTCATCCAGGTCCGTGGAGATGGCTCCGGCCGCGGGCGGCACGGCCCGCGGCGCCTCGGTGACGGCCAGCACCACCACCGGCATGGCCAGGTACATGGCCTCGATCAGCGACAGGCCGAGCGACGTCCAGCGGAACGGATGGACGTAGACGCGGCGGCGGGGCAGTTCTTCGTGCAGCCGCGCCTGGGGCAGGTCCTCGTACTCGCGGCAGCGTTCCGGGTCCAGCTGCTGCGCGCGGGCCAGGCCGGTCACCCGCATCCCGAACACGTCCAGCGGCGCCTGCCGGGTAAACCCGGGCA
>DASWVA010000192.1:0-15352 GCA_036401415.1 Streptosporangiaceae bacterium | reverse complement strand
CGTCCACGAACCCCATCAGGTCGCGCTCGTCGAAGTACCGGAAGCCGTGCACCTCGTCCTGCACGGTGACGTGCCCGGCCAGCCGGTTCATCACCTGGCTGGCGAACTCGAAGCACAGGTCCAGCTGGCTGGCCCGCAGGTGGAACAGCAGGTCGCCGGGGGTGGCCGGGGCCACGTGGCGAGAGCCCGCCAAGGCCCGGAACGGGTGCAGGCCGGCCGGCCGCGGGCCGCTGAACAGGCGGTCCCAGGCGTCCGAGCCGATGCCGGCCACGGCCGCCAGCTCTCCTTCCGGGAGCCGGAAGGAGACCGTCCGCTGCAGGCTGGACACGTCTTCGAGCAGGGCCCGCACGGTGTCCTCGCCGCCCGGGTCGATGGTCAGCACGAGGAAGATCGCCGCGGTGCGGAGCGGGGTGACGATCGGCTGCGGCTCAGGTGGCTGCGGCTCAGGTGGCTGCGACGGGGACGACGGGGGCGGTGCGGGCACGGGCCAAGCTTGTCACAGGTGCCCCGTGGCTACCCGCTCTGGCCCACCCCGGAGGGGCCGCCGGAAGGGGCGCCGGAGAGCCGGTCGGCCGGGCTGCCCTGGGCCGCCCGCAGAGCCTGCTCGTCGGCCAGGGTGATGGCCAGTTCCCCGGCCGCGGTGGGGTGGAACGGCGCCGGGACCCCCACGCCCTGCACGTACGGCGCGGGATCGCACAGCGCATGACCGGTGAAGTCCGGCCGCACCGCGACCCCCCACGGGGCCGTGGCCCCGCCGGCCAGCACCTAGTTGAGCGTGTCCAGCAGCGCGGTCAGGATGTTCTCCTGGGCCGGGCTGAGCCCGTCGGAGTCCAGGCAGTCCCGCCCGGTGTCGAACGGGTACTGCCTGGTCCCGTCAGCGGGAGGGGATCAGGACCGCTTTGATGATGCCGTCGGCTCGGTGGTCGAACGCGCGGTAGAGGGCGGGCGCGTCTTCCAGGGGGCCATGGTGGGTGACCACGGACCCGGGCCGGGCCCGGCCCCGCAGCACCAGGTCCCGCAGGTGCGCGGTGTACCGGCGGTCGTTGGTCCGGCCGAACCCCACCGTCACGCCCTTGCTGAAGAAGGTGGCCCAGGGCACGGTCAGCTGCCCGTCGGCCGTGCCGTCCGGTGCCGGGTGCAGGTCCTTTTCCGCGTACACCCCGGCGATGCCGACGCGCCCGGTCGGGTTGACCAGCCGGGCCACGTCCCCGACCGCCTGCCGCGGGTTCTCCCGGCTGGGGTCGGACCGGTCCCGGGCCTGGAAACCGACCGCGTCGATGGCCACGTCGACCCCGGTCATCGGCTCCTCGCCCAGCGGCAGGCCGCGGGAGCACCGCAGTTCCTGGATCTGTTCCACCGGATCCCCGGCGGTGAAGTCGACCGGGGTGGCGCCCAGCTCGCCCGCCTTGTCCAGCCGGTCCGCGATGTGGTCGACCACGTAGACCTCGGCCGCGCCCTTGATGAGGGCGGAGTGCGCGGCCAGCAGGCCCACCGCCCCCGCGCCGAACACCGCCACCGTGCTGGCCGGGTCGACCCGGCCCAGCTCGGTGGCGTGCCAGCCGGTGACGAAGGCGTCGGCCAGCATCACGAAGTCGTCTTCGTGGTCGTCGCCGGGTTCGCCCGGCAGCGGGATGCAGTTGGCGTCCGCGAACGGCACCCGCAGCAGGTCGGCCTGGGCGCCCCGGTACGGGCCCATGCCGGCGTAGCCGTAGGCGGCGCCGAACCCGCCCGGCCGGACCCGCAGGCAGGCGGCCGAATAACCGCGGGCGCAGTTGTAGCAGAGCCCGCAGAACAGGTGGGTCGGGATCACGACCCGCTGACCGGGCCGCACCAAGTGCACGTCGCCGCCCACGGCCCGGACCACGCCCAGCGGCTCGTGCCCGAGCACCAGGCCCGGCTCGGCCCCGGTGCGCCCGTCGTACATGTGCAGGTCGGTCCCGCAGATCGCGCTCGAGGTGATCTCCACCAGCACGTCTTGGGGATCCTCGATCACGGCGTCATCCACCGTCTGGACACCGACGTCCCGGGTGCCCTGATAAACAACCGCGCGCATAACGTGTCACCACCCCGAGACGACGACCTTGCCGACCATGCGGCCTTCTTCGACCATGGCGTGCGCCTGCCGCAGCGTCTCCGCGCTGATCGGGCCCAGCTCCCGGGAGAGCGTGGTCGCGATGGTGCCCTGGTCGATCATCTCGGCCACCCGGTTCAGCAACTCGTGCTGCTCGACCATGTCCGCCGGCTGGTACAGCGGCCGGGTGAACATGAACTCCCAGTGGAAGCTGATGCTCTTGTCCTTCAGCGGCAGGATGTCCAGTCCTTCCGGCTCGTCGATCGCGGTCACCGCGCCGCCCGGGCGCAGGATCTCGGCGAAGTCCCCGATCGAGCCCGCCGTGTGCGGGGAGAACACGTAGTCCACTCCGTCCGGCGCGATATCGCGCACGCCCGCCACCAGGTCACCGTGGCCGATCACGTGGTGTGCGCCGTGGTCCAGCGCCCACTGCCGGGACTCCGGCCGGGACGCGGTGCCGATCACCACCAGCCGGGTCAACGCCCGGGTCAGCTGGGTGATCATCGATCCGACGCCGCCCGCGGCGCCCAGCACGACCAGCACGCCGGAGCTCTCCGGGGTCAGCCGGAACCGGTCGAACAGCGCTTCCCAAGCCGTGATGGTGGTCAGCGGCAACGCGGCGGCCTGGGCAAAGCTCAGGGTGCGGGGCTTGTGCCCGGTGATGCGCTCGTCCACCACGTGCAGCTGCGCGTCCGTGCCCGGCCGGGCGACGCTGCCGGCGTAGTAGACCTCGTCGCCGGGGGAGAACAGGGTCACCTCAGCGCCGGTGGCCTCGACCACGCCGGCCGCGTCGTAGCCGAGGATCTTCGGTTCGCCGCCCGGGTCGGCGGAGGCGCGCACCTTGACGTCGACCGGGTTGACCGACACCGCCTCGACCCGCACCAGCAGGTCGCGCGGGCCGGGCTCGGGCACCGGGACCTCGAGGTCTTCCAGGCTCGCCGGGTCGGAGATGGGCGACGGTTTGCGGTAACCGACCGCCCGCATCTTCTCTGCCATGCGCCTAACCTAGCCGCGGCGGGCCGCCCGGGCCGGCCCGGGTTCGGCGGCCAGGCTGTGGTCGAGGTCGGCCAGCAGGTCGGCGGCGGGCTCGATCCCCACCCCGAGCCGGATCAGCGACTCCGGAGCGGTCTCGGCTGCCCATCGGCCCCGCCGTTCCCACACCGATTCCACCCCGCCGAAGCTCGTGGCCGGCAGGATCAGCCGGGACGCGGCCACCACCGCGTCGGCGTCGGCTGCCCGCCCGTCGACCTCGAAGGACAGCAGCGGCCCGAAACCGCGCGGCATCTGTCGGCGGGCCGTCTCCAGCGTGGCCGCCGTGGTCCCGGGGTAGTGGACGGCGCGGACCCGCGGGTGGCCTTCCAGGTGCCGGGCCACGGCCAGGGCGTTCTCCGACTGCCGCTCCGCCCGCAGGGCCAGCGTGCGCAGCCCGCGCAGCACCAGCCAGCTCTCGAACGGCCCGGGGATGCCGCCGCCCACGGCCCGCCAGCCGCGCACCTTGTCCAGCAGGTCCCGGTCCCGGGTCGCGGCCGCGCCGAGCAGCACGTCGGCGTGCCCGGAGGCCGATTTGGTCAGGGAGGTCATGGTGGCCGCCGCGCCCAGGTCCAGCGGCCGCTGCAGCAGTGCGGTCGCCACCGTGTTGTCCACCACCAGCGGCGCGCCCGCCGCCGCGGCCAGGCCGGCCAGGGCGGTCAGGTCGGCCACCCGCAGCAGCGGGTTGGTCGGCGTCTCGGCCCACAGCACGGCCGGTCCCCGGCTGAGCTCCTGCTCGACCGCCCCCAGGTCGAGCAGGTCGACGAAGACCGGGGCGGCCCCGTGCGGCCGCAGCCAGTCGGCCAGCACCCGGAGGTTGTAGTACCCGTCGCGGGGCAGCAGCACCGCCCGCCGTCCCTGCGCCAGGGCCAGCAGCAGCGCCATCGACGCGGCCTGGCCGGAGGCGAACACCACCGCCTCGGCGTCTTCGAGCACCCCGAGCGCTTCCTCGAGCGCCTCCCAGCCCGGGTTGCCGGTCCGTCCGTAGGCCCGGGCCGGGTCCGGTTCGCCCCACGAGGTGAACACGCTGGCCGGGACGAGCGGCGGCGTGACCGGAGCGCCCAGGTCCCGCCGGGTACCCGCGTGAATCAGCCGCGCTTCGGCCGAGGCCTCTTCCGCCATCCTTCTCCTTCCGCGGTCAGACGCCGGTGACGCCGTCGATGCCCTCGCGGAGCAGGTCGGCGTGCCCGTTGTGCCGGGCGTACTCGTGCATCATGTGCAGCATGATCAGCCGCAGTGACACGTTTTCTTCCCAGCTGGCCGCGTAGGCCTCGACGTCCAGCGACCCGGCCGCGGCTTCCAGCCGGCGCGCGTGGCCGACCTCGGTGTGCCAGGCGCCGAACGCCTCCGCCCGGGTCGCCCCGGACGCGTCGTAGGCGGCCTGGAAGTCGCCGGTGTCCGACCACACCCGGGGCAGGTCCTCGCCGCCCAGTATCTCCCGGAACCACCGCCGTTCGACCTCGGCCATGTGCCGGACCAGGCCCAGCAGGGACAGCGTCGAGGGGGGCATGGACTGGCGCCGCAGGTCCTGGTCGGACAGCCCGTCGCACTTCATCTCCAGGGTGGCCCGGTGGTAGTCCAGGAACGTGCGCATCATCACCCGTTCGTCGCCGGTGGACGGCGGGTCGGGCCGCGGGAAGGTCATGGTCCCCTATTCTGGCCCGCCGCCGCCGGGTGGCCCGCCGCCGCCGGCGGGACCGCCGCCGCGGGCCCGCAGCCGCAGCGACGTCCAGCTGGCGTCGGCTACCCAGCCACCGTCGACCGGCAGCTCCACCCCGTTGACGAACCCGCTGCGCTCCGGATCGGCCAGGAACGCCACCGCCGCGGCCACGTCCTCCGGGCGGGCGAACCGCGCCATCGGCACCTGGTCCACGATGTCGGTGTCGGTGTATCCCCCGCTGGCCTGGTCCTCAGCGTCCATCTCGGTCTTGATCCAGCCCGGGCAGACGGCGTTGACCCGCACCCCGCGGCCGCCCCACTCGGCGGCCAGCGTGCTGGTCAGCCCGACCAGCCCGTGCTTGGAGCTGTTGTAGGCGGCCCGGTGGGCCACGCCGCGCAGCCCGGCGATCGAGGCGACGTTGACGATCGCCCCGGACCCCGCGGCCAGCATCTGCGCCCCGAACTCGCGGCACAGCAGGAACGGGCCGGTCAGGTTGACTTCCAGCACCCGCCGCCAGGCCTGGGCCGGAGTCTGCTCGGCCGGGAGCAGCAGCGAGATCCCGGCGTTGTTGACCAGCACGTCGGCCCGGCCGAACCGGTCCTGGACGCCGGCTGCCAGCGCGCGCACGTCATCCTCGGCGGACACGTCGGCCCGGGCCGCCCACACCGTCCCGGTGCCCGCCGCCGCTACCTCGGCCGCCGTTGCGGCCGGGTCGGTCACGTCGGCCAGCACCAGCGTGCAGCCCTCACGGGCCAGGGTGAGCGCGATGACGCGGCCCAGCCCGCGCGTGGCCCCGGTCACCACGGCCACGCGCGGGCCGGTGGCTACCAGAGGTCGCCGCCGACCAGCACGTAGAGGAACGGCACCAGCGGGATCAGGCCGAACAGGCCCCAGGCCAGTTTCTCCACCCCGTTCAGGTCGGAGCGCCCCGCCAGATTGACCCACATGAGGATGACGGCCAGCGGATGGATGATGCAGACCAGGAACTCCAGCAGCTTCTTCATGGTCCCGATTAGTACCCGCTGCCGACCCCTCCAGTCACGGGAGTTTCTCCCGCTTTTTCACCGCCCGGGGGAACCCTGAGCGCCTTCAGGAAACGGTCAGGGAAGTTCCAGCCTTCCGTCTGCTCCGCGTCAGCCTGGCCGAAGCTTCGGCACCGAGACTGGCCATAGATCGAGACCACACGGAATCAGAGGGGCAGATCCATGAACGCAGTCCAGGGTGCGCCACTCGCGGCGGGTTCGCAGCCGTCGCGGTCGCCTTCCGGTCCGCCCGCGGGCGGGATCCCCTCCGGCTCGTACGGGGGTGGCGGCTGGTCCGGCGGCAACTGGCCCGGTGACGGCTGGTCCGGCGGCAACTGGCCCGGTGGCCACCAGCCGCCCCGGCGGAGCCGCCGTTCACGCCGCGGCATCGCCGTGGGCGCGGCCGGGGTGGCGCTGGCCGCGGCGGCCGCAGCCGGGTGGTACAACGCGGCCCAACCCGGCGGCTCGGCTCCCGGGCGGGCCACCACCAGCGCGACCACCACGCTGACCAGGGCACAGATCGCGGCCAAGGTGTCGCCTGGCCTGGTCGACATCAACACCACCCTCGGCTACAGCAACGAGAAGGCGGCCGGTACCGGCATGGTGCTGACCTCCACCGGCGAGGTGCTGACCAACAACCACGTCATCGACGGGGCCACCTCGATCTCGGTCACCGACATCGGCAACGGCCGGACCTACCGGGCCACGGTGGTGGGCTACGACGCCAGCCGGGACATCGCCGTCCTTCAGCTGAAGGACGCCGCCAACCTGGCCACCGTGACGCTGGGCGGTTCCTCGCCGGTCAGCGTGGGCCAGCGGGTCGTGGCCATCGGCAACGCCGAAGGCAAGGGGGGCGCCCCCTCGGTGGTGACCGGCACGGTGACCGCGCTCGGCCAGTCCATCACCGCCAGCGATGAGGGTTCCGGGAACTCCGAGCAGCTCAGCGGGCTGATCCAGTCCAACGCGCCGATCCAGCCCGGCGACTCCGGCGGGTCGCTGGTCAACGCCTCCGGCCAGGTCATCGGCATGGACACTGCGGCTTCGTCGTCCAGCGCCAGCCCGGCCGCCCAGGGGGCCTTCCCCGGCCAGAGCGACCAGAGTGGCCAAAGCGACCAGAGTGGCCAGAGTGGCCAGGACGGCAGCGGCGCCGACGCCACCGCGACGCAGGCCTTCTCCATCCCGATCAGCACGGCCGAGACCGTCGCCGCGCAGATCGTGGCGGGCACCTCGTCCGCGACCGTGCACATCGGCTCGACCGCGTTCCTCGGGGTCGAGGTCTCGGCGGCCGCCAGCTCATCCGGCGCCGACGCCGGCGGCGGCTACGGCGGCTACGGCTATGGCAGCGGCTACGGCGACGGCGACGGCTATGGCTACGGCGCCACCACGTCGGGGGCCGCGGTGATCGGCACGGTGCCCGGCTCCCCGGCGGAGACCAGCGGGCTGGCCGCGGGCGACGTGATCACCTCGGTCGCAGGCCGCACCGTGACCACCTCACCGCAAGTCTCCAGCATCCTGGCCACCTACCACCCCGGCGACCAGGTCAGCGTGAGCTGGACCGATGTCTCGGGCCAGTCGCACACGGCCAGTATCTCGCTGGCCACCGGACCGGCGGCCTGAGCCGCGCCGCACTCACGCCGAAGCCCCCGCGGGCTGCTCCCCGCGGGGGCTTGGTGGCGCTTGCGCCGTACCCGGTTCCCTGAGGTCCCGGATTACGCCGAACTACCGGTCACCGGCTGGTCAGCACCGGCCGGCGTAGGCCCCGGCGGTGTAGGTGGTCCACGCATTCCAGTCGTGGCCGCCGTCGCTGATCGATACCGCGGCCCGGGCGTTGCCCATCGGGTCGAGCGTGGCCATGGAGCCGTGCGATCCGTTGATCTGCCACAGGCCGAAGTCGTCGGTCGGGCTGATCGCGTTCGGGTTACCGCCGGATTCGGCCCTGGCGATCTCGGCCGCGATGAACGCGGTGCCGGAGGAACCACCGGCCTCCTCCCACAGCGACTCCAGAGCGGAGCAGCCGTAGATGCCGTGCGATTCGACGGGAGCGCTGTGCGAGACGTGGGAGACGGTCTCGGTCGAGCCCTGGTGGCTGGACGAAGACGAGGCGTAGCCGCCCGAGTGGTTCAGGTGAGCCAGGTGAGCCAGATGGGCCGCGTGGGCCTCATTGACCGACTGGACCCCGCCGGACACATGGTCCCCACCGGACAGATGAGCCAGGTGGGCCAGGTGCGCCGCGTGAGCCTCACTGGCCAGACGGGCCAGGTGGGCCAGATGCACGGCGTGGGCCTCACTCGCCGCGCTCTGCACCGTCCTGGCGTGCCTGGCCTGGTAGCTGGCGGTCGCGGCCCGCTGAGCGGTACTGAGGCTGGCGGAACTGGCGTACGTGGTCTTCGCGATCACCATCGCCTCATTCGCGCTGGCCACTCCGCCGGCCTGGGTCTTCGCCGCGGTGACGGCCTCCGCCACCGTGCCGTGCCGGACCGGGGCGACCGCGTGGCCGTGCGGCACGGCCACGAGCACACCGGCCGAGATGGCCATCGCGGGCGCGGCCTTGCCGGCCTTCTCCGCCACTTTTTCCACCTGGGATGGCTGCGTATGCCGTCCCGACCGCATGATCTTCACCTTGCGGCCGTGCCTGTGCGCTGAACCCACAAAGTTCTCCATCATCGTGTCGGTGCCTGCCTACTGATACCGCGGGCTGCGGGTTCGGCATGGCTGAACGGTATTTCCGAACACTTGATCTTGGCGGCGTTGGCCACATCCACGCGATGTTCTGTGCCGCTCCGCGAGCATGACAGGAGCCGTCGGCGGTCCGCAGGCAAATTGAAGAACTTCTGTAATGGTGTCGTGATCTATCCCTCGAACAAGGCCAGAATGGTAACTCTCAGCTCTCAATTAAATACTTCGAGTAACGAACTGGAGCACTTGGAGTGAGTTGCCCCGGCGGCCCTGCCGGTGGCGGCAACGCAGGTCACAGCCGGGCAGGCCGGTCCCGGGCCTTGGCCCGGCAAGAACGCGATGTCGCAGTACCTGCTCCCAAGCCCTGTCGCTCACCGGTAATGGCGTGGAGCGTGAGTTCCCGGCGGGCGCCGCGAACCGTCCCGGGTCGAACAGGCCGGTGGGGTGCGCGGTCCGGTCCCCGGTCACCAGGTCGGCCACGATCTCGCCCACCACCGGCACGAACTTGAACCCGTGCCCGGAAAAACCGCAGGCCACCACGACCTGATCGTGCGCCGGGTGCCGGCCGATGACGAAGTGCTCGTCCGGGGTGCCGGTGTACATACAGGTCACGGACCTGAGCAGGGTGCCCGGCAGGTCCGGCATGCGGGGGGCCACGAAGTCGCGCATGGCCGCCACCTCCTCCGGGTGCACGGTGCGGTCGATGGTGTCCGGCGTGCAGGGGCGCCCGCCGCGGAACATCGCGACCTTGACCCCGCCGGCCGGGCCGCCGGCGGGATCGTCGAACGCTGGGAACCCGTAGAACTGCTGCCCGCCGGCCGCCTCCCAGATGTAGACCGGGTGCCGGCCGGCGCGGAACCGGCCCGGATCCCGGACCGGCGCCCACCAGTACTGCACCTGGCGTTCCACGCCGAACGGCACGCCCAGGTCCGCCAGCAGCTCCGGGGCCCACGGGCCCGGGCAGACGGCCAGCTGGCCCGCCTGGTACCGGGCGGCCGCCGTGGTGACTTCCACCCCGCCGCCGGACCGGGTCCGCCAGCTCGTGACCGGCTCGCCATGGTGCAGCTCGGCGCCGGCCCGCGCGGCCAGGGTCAGGTGCGCGGCCACCGACTCCTCCGGGATGACCAGGCCCGCGTTCCGCTCGAACAGCGCGACCTCGTCGTCGGCCGGCGTCATGGTCGGGAACCGGCGGCGGATCTGCGCCGCGTCCAGCATCTCGTGCGGCAGGTTCCACTGCTCGGCGCTGCGCCGGCTGCCGGCCACGGTCCGGCTGTCCGGCCGCCCCACCATCACGCCCCCGGTCCACAGCACCACGGTCCGGCCGCTGTCCGCCTCGATCTGCGGCCACAACTGCGCCGCGCGCAGCAGCAGCGGCACGTAGGCCGGATCCTCGAAGTAGGCCTGCCGGGTGATCCGCGAGCTGCCGTGGCTGGAGCCCTGGTCGTGGCCGGGCGGGTGCCGGTCCAGTCCGAGCACCCGCAGGCCGCGCTGGGCCAGCCGGTAGGCCGCGGCGCTGCCCATGCCGCCCAGCCCGATCACGATCACGTCCCAGGACTCCGGCACGCTACTTCCTTCCCCGGCCAGCCCGGTCAGCTCAGCTGGGCGGACATCGCGGCCGAGGCCGCGGCCAGTTCCGGCACGATCTGCCCGGCCCGGCGGCGGGACAGCCGGTACGACGGCCCAGACGCGCTGATCGCGGCGATCACCTCACCGCGTGGGTCGAACACCGGCACCGCCACCGCGTGCAGGCCCAGCTCGAGCTGCTCGAAGCTGGTCGCGTAGCCATCGCGCCGGATCCGCCCCAGCTCCGCGGCCAGTTCGGTCAGGCTGGTGGTGGTGTGCGCGGTGTACCGGGGCAGCGGCCGGTCCACCAGCCGCTCCACGTCCGCCTCGTCCACGTGGGCCAGCAGCACCCGGCCGGTGGCCGTGGCGTGCAGCGGGGTGCGCTGACCCACCCGGTTCTGCACCGCCACCGCGGCTGGCCCGAATCCCTGGCTGATGTTGATCGCGGCCCGGTCGTGCAGCACCGCGACGTTGACGGTCTCACCCACCCGCCGGGCCAGCTCCTCGCACACCGGCTGGCTCAGCTTGGTCAGATCCAGCCGCCGGGTGCCGGCCGCCGCCAGCCGGGCGATGCCGAGGCCGAGCGCGTATTTGCCCCGATCGCCCAGCTGCTCGACCAGCCCGCGGTTTTCCAGCACGCTGACCAGCCGGGACGCCGTGGACTTGTGCACCCCGAGCTCACCGGCGATCTCGGTGATACCGGCCCGGCCGTGCTGGGCCAGCAGCTCGAGCACGCTGATCGCCCGGTCCACCGACTGGATGAGCGCGGCGGGCCGCGGCTCCGGCTCCGGGGCCGGCGTCGGATGCGCCATACCCAGAACAGTAACCTCGGTCAGCGGCGGCGCTCCTCCTCGTCGTGGTGGATCCGGTCCAGGCAGACCGCGATGGCCAGCAGCAGCGCGTCATTCTCGCCCGGGGCGATCTCCACCCCGTAGGTGTCCCGCATCCGGAACCAGGACCGGGAGATGTGCGCGACCACCCGGCCGCTGGCCTGGATGTCGAACTCCTTGTCGTAGATGTTGCCGACCGCCTCCAGCTGGCTGCCGTCGGCCAGCTCGATCCCGGACCGGTGGTGCAGCGGCGAGATCAGCGCCTTGCGCACGGTGGCCACCACCTGGCCGTCGTGCTCGATCTCCATCGTGTCCCGGACGGCGACCAGCTTCTTGCGCACGGTGGCCAGCACGGCGCCGGACGTGTCCTTGAGCTCGAACGTCTGCCGCAGCCGCAGCGCCTTGCCGTCGACCAGGAACACCCGGTTGCCGCCGGCGTCCGTGATCCAGAAATCGTCGCCGATGGCGAACATCTTCTCCCGCACCAGGTAACGCGCCACGTCAAGCTCCTCCGGCCCGCGGGTCAGTTCCCCGCCGAAGCTTAGCCGCGGCCGGGGCGTCACCGCGGGGGCGTGCCCGGGGTGTTCCAGGCCCAGTAGGCGCCGGGCACCGGGCCCGCGGACCAGCTCGCGGTGAGCTGCTGGCCGGTGCCGTCCGGCTGGATCCAGCCCCGTGAGGCGACGTTGCGCCACAGCACCGAGTGTGCGCTGCCGTTACCCTCGGAGGCCTGCCACTGCTGGAAGCTGGACCCGTTGCACCAGCGCAGCACCAGCCCGTGCGGCTTGACCAGGTTCGGGTTGTCCGGGTCGGCCAGGCACAGGCCGGACAGGATCCCGCCCGGCGCGTATTCGAACGACCGGTTCTGCCGCGCCACCCAGGCCGGCGTGAACACGTAGAAGTCGGTCGCCGGGTCGCTGGTGATCTGCTGACCGGCGCTGAAGTCCGGGTACGCGATGACCGGGGTGTTCGGCTGCAGGCGCTGCCTGAACACCGCCCATCCGTTGCCGGACTGGTTGACGAAGTCCCCGCACTGAGGCTGCAGCGAGCCGCCCGTGCACCGCGCCGTCGACGCCGGCGCGCCCACCGCCGGCCCGGCCAGCCCAGCGGCCGAGCCGGTCATCGCCGCCGCCATCGCGAGCCCGCTGAGCAACCTGCGCATGCTGAGTTCCTCCTTTACCCGGGCGGCTGGCCCCACCCGGGCCAGCCGCGCTACATCACAGAAAGTGTTTGCCTCGCTGCACGCAGTAGTAAACGTCCTCGCCGGTTTGGTGCTGGCCCGCTCGGCGACTCCACGTCCGGGGCTGACGGGGCCGCTGGGGCCCCCGGTGGCCGTCCCGGCCGTCCAGCCACAGGGACAATGGCGCCACCGTTCCTCCAAGAGCAGGCACAAAGTGCCCATTGACCCTCCTGGCCGGTCCGCCCCACCCCGCCGGTCCGCCCCACCCCGCCGGACCCCCGAACCCGCCGGCCCCGAACCCGCCGGCCCCCCACCCCGCCGGCCCCCGAACCCGCCGGCGAGGTTCAGGTCACCGCGAACCGTGACTCGCGGTGAGGCGGACGGTAGGGGTGCCGAGCAGTCGCTTGGCTTCACGGATCCCGCTGGTCAGGGCGCCGTCCGCGTAGGCGAGCCGGGCACTTTGGGTGTGCTCGCCCGCGAACAGCAGCCGCCCGGCGACCGGCTGGCCGAGCAGGTCGGCGTCGGCCGGGCTGGCCCCGGGCGGGATGTGCGTGTACGCGCCCCGCGTCCACGGGTCATCCGCCCACGAGGTGACCGCCGCCGCGACCGGCTCCGGGCACGGGCGGCCGATCGCGGCGGACAGCTGGCCGAGGGCCCACCGGATAGACGCATCCGGTCCAGCCAGGCGCTCAGCGGCGCTGTGGCCGACGAAGAACACCAGGACCGGGCCGCCGCCGAACGCGTCCAGTCCCAGCGCCCAGACCATCCACTCCCCGGGGTCCGGAGGAAAGATCACCAGGTGCGGGAAGCCGGCGTCGCGCCAGAAGGGCTCGGCGAACCGGAGCGCCACCTTCTCCAGCCGGCCGAACCCCAGCCGCCCGATGGCCGCCCGCCGGTCCGGCGGCAGTTCGGGTGAGAACTGGGGCAGGCCCGCCTTGAGCACCCCCAGCGGCAGGGCCACGACCGCGTGCGAGCCCTCTTCGGCCCGGCCGTCGGCGGTCACCACCCGGACTCCGTCCGGCCGCACCGCGACCTCGGACACCGGCCGGCCCAGCCGGACATCGACCCCGGCGGCCATCGCGTCCACCAGCCGCCCGTAGCCCCCGTCGGCGACGTCGCCGAAGTAGTCGCCGCCGTACTCGGCCTCGGTCCACATCCAGCGCAGGGACTGCTCCCCGGCCCGGCAGGCCGAATCCGCCTCGACGTAGGCGTACAGCAGTTGACGGGCCCGCGCCGCCGGTCCGGTGGCCCAGCCGGCGGCCCGCCCCGCGGCCACGAAAGTCTCTATCCCCTCGGCCGCGGACGCGCCCGGCCCGAGCCGGGCCAGCAGGCTTTCCCGCTCCGCCGGGAAGTCTTCCAGCAGGGCGAGCAGGTCGCCGGTCTCGGCCGCCGGCAGCCGGCGGTCTTCGCGGCCGTCGAACGCCGCCATCGACGGCACCGGGTTCGCGCTCGTGCACGGCACCCCGGCCAGCCGCGCGAACGCGCGCATCGGGTTCCCGTCCGGCATCTGCATCCACGACCCGCCCAGGTCGACCGGCGAGCCGCCCAGGTCCACGGTGTGCAGGCGGCCACCGGCGCGGTCCCTGGCCTCGAGCACGACGCAGTCGATCCCGGCGTGCGTCAGCGCGTTGGCCACGGTCAGCCCGGCGATCCCGGCGCCCGCCACGAGCACGCGCTCGACGGCCCCGGCCACCCCGCCGGGAATATCCCGGCCGCCGTCATCGAAGTCTTCGGCCGCCATCGGGCCCCCCGTCCGCCGCCGGTCATTGCCGCGAGTATCCACCGGTACCCGCCACACGGCCAGCGTGACCGGAGAGCGGGCCGCCCCAGGAGCCGGCCCGCCTCAGGAGGCGACCGGCGCGCCCGACCGGGCCTGCGCGGCGACCCCGGCGACCAGTTCCAGCGAGCGGACCCGGTCAGCCGGGTCGTGCAGCTGGGCAGTGATCATGAGCTCGTCGGCGTCGGTGGCCTCCAGCAGCTCGGCCAGGCCGCGCCGCACGGTGCCCGGCGAACCGACGATGGCCGAGGACCGGCGGGACTCGATGATCTCCCGGTCCAGGTCGGTGTAGGGGTAGGCGGCCGCTTCCTCGGGCGAGGGCAGCGGGCCGGGGCGGCCCGTGCGCAGCCGCAGAAACGACAGGCCGCCCGGGCCGGCCAGGTACCGGGCCCGCTCATCGGTCTCAGCGCAGATCACGTTGGCAGCCACCATCGCGTGCGGCTGCGGCCACTCGGGCGAGGGGCGGAACCGCTGCCGGTACAGGGCCAGCGCGGGCAGCGTGTTGACCGGACTGAAGTGGTGCGCGAACGCGAACGGCAGCCCCAGGAGCCCGGCCACCTGGGCGCTGTAGCCGCTGGAGCCCAGCAGCCACATCCCCGGGGAGTTGCCCTGGCCGGGCACTGCGGTGATCGACGCGTACGGATGGCCGTCCGGCCAGTCGCCGCTGAAGAACCCGATCAGGTCGCTGAGCTGCTCGGGAAACTCATCCGGTGACAGCCCCTCGGGGGACCGGCGCAGCGCGGCCGCGGTGGCCTGGTCGGTGCCAGGGGCCCGGCCGATTCCGAGGTCGATGCGCCCGGGATACAGGGCCTCCAGCATGCCGAACTGCTCGGCCACCACCAGCGCTACGTGGTTGGGCAGCATGACGCCGCCGGACCCGACGTGAATGCGGGACGTGGCCGCGGCGAGGTGGCTGATCAGCACCGGCGGCGCCGAGCTGGCGATACCGGGCATGTTGTGGTGCTCGGCGACCCAGAATCGCTGGTAGCCGAGCTCTTCGGCACGCCGGGCCAGTTCGGTGGTGGCCCGCAGGGCGCCGGCCGCGGTTCCGCCGTCGGAAATCGGGGCCAGGTCCAGCACGGACAGCGGCACAGTACGCAGATCGCTCACGTCTCAGCTCAACAGTGCGTGTGGCCGGGATCTTCCGGGGGAGAAGAGAGCAGGTGGACACAGTGCAGATGGTGCGCCGGGCCGCGGCCGCGGTGGCCGTGGGCCGGGTGGGACTGGGTTTGGTCGCGCTGACCAGCCCGGCCGTGGTGGCCCGGCCCTGGGTGGGCCCGTCGGGGGACAGCCAGGCCGGACGGATGCTTGGCCGGGCCCTGGGCGGCCGCGATCTGGCGCTGGGCCTAGGCACGCTGGGTGCCCTGCGGCGCCCGGCCGGCCCGGGGAGCGGACAGGTGGCGGCGGCCTGGGTGGGCCTGTCCGGCTTGGCCGACGGGTTCGACCTGCTGATCACGGTGAGTTCGTGGCGTACGCTGCCGCCCCGGGAACGCTGGCTGGTCGCGCTGGCCTCCGGCGGTGCGGCGGCCCTGTCCCTGGCCGCCACC
>DASWVA010000191.1:0-6887 GCA_036401415.1 Streptosporangiaceae bacterium | reverse complement strand
CACGGCGTGGGTGGTGGTGATCTCCGCATTTCTCTCGGTGGTGTCGGTCCTCACTCAGCAGGCCGCCCAGGGGCATCCGGGCCGGGCCCGGCTGGTGGGTCCGATCGCGCCCGTCACCTTCACCGCTGTCGCGGTGATCTTTGTCGTCATCCTCCTGCTGAGCCGGTCCTACGACGGGCCGGTCCGGCTGGCGGGTGCGGCTATCGGCGCCCTCGCCGCTCCGATGGTCTTCGAGTTGCCGTTCGACCTCATCGTCATGACCAGGATCTCGGGGACTTCTACCGTGCACCTGGTGGCGTTCTTTATACCCTTGTTCCTCATCGAGATCATTACGCTGTCGCTGCTGGCGGCATCCCCGGTGGTGCGGCTGCGACGGGCCACCTTCTTCTGGTTCGCGTCGATCCTGGTTGTATTCGCGATCTGGGGCCTGTTCGGGTTCGGCTATCCCGACACTTCGCTGGCCTACAGCCTGAACGTGGTGTCGAAGCTCCTGGCCTTTGTGACCACGCTCACCCTGTTCCTGCCCCAGCGGAACCCGTCAGCGCAGGCCGTGCCGCTCACCAGCGGGACAAGTCGAACGGCCGCAGATACTGCGGAGCCCGGTAGCGGGTGAACTCGGGCGCGGTGGCCACGGCCGAGGTGCCGGAGGCGTAGATGTTGTACGCCGGGCCGAGCGCTTCGGCCTCAGCGTTGAGGTGGCCCGGCGACAGCGCGGCGTAGTTCCAGTGCCCGGTGCTGAGCCGGTTGAGCAGCGTCTGCACCGCGGTGATCGTCTCGGCCGGGGTAAACGCGCAGTGCCCGGCCCGGTGCACGAAGATCTGGGCCAGCTTGGCGCCGTTGCCCGCACGATCGACGACCTGCCGGTAGGCCTGCTCGTTCTCGGGCACGACCAGGCCGTCGCCGGTGGTGTGCATGCTCAGGACCGGCACCTCGATCTGGCCGTTGAAGCTGATGTTCTGGCTCAGGTACTTCACCGCAGCCGGGTCGGCGCTGATCCGCGCGGCGGAGTCGAGCTTGCTCAGGTCGGCCGACAGGTTCAGCCCGGCCGCCTTGTACAGCGCCACCACCTCCCTGCGGTCCGCGGACCTGGCCAGCTGGACGGCGTAGTTGACCCCCGTGTTCCACGACGGGTTGCCGCCCGCCCGCGCCTCAAGCTCGGCCCGGAAGTCGAACACGAACGGGAAGGTGACCTGGCTGTCCCACTCGTACTGGTTGGCTTCCTGCGCGGCCACGTCGCCGCGCGCGGGCTCGGCCGACAGCGGCGTGAACCAGCCCGGGGTGTCACCCAGGGCGGCGGCCAGCGCCAGCCGGGCCCGGCCCGGTGCGGTCTGCTGCGCGGCGGCCGCGGCGGCCTCGGCCCCGGCCAGGTTGGTGGCCGGGTTGGTGATATTGACCACCTGCACCGACGGGTCGACGAGCTGCTGGAACCCGAACTCCGAGTCAAGCGCGGTGTTCCAGGTGGCCACCCCGCCCGCGAGCACGCCGCACATCGGCAGCGCGGCGCTGAACAGGCCCGGGTACCGCTGGATCAGTCCCGCGGTGATGATGCCACCCAGCGAGTGTCCCCAGGCGATGGTCCGGGACGGCCTGCGGTAGGTGCGGCCGAACACCCCGAGCGTGCCCACCTGATCCGGCAGGGCCTGCTGGATGGCCCAGCCGGTACTCGCGTAGGACGAGCCGGCCAGCGCGTATCCCTTGCTGAGCAGCCAGCTCGCCGTGACCGGGTCGCCGGCGTCCTCGGCGGGATTCGCCGACCCGGGAACGACATAACCGTGGCTGTACAGGAACAGGGTGCCGTTCCATGGCCCGGCCGGGCACTGGATCCGGTAGGTGGCCCCGTCCGGCAGCGCGCCGTTCACCGTGGTCACCGCACCGGACGAGCCACAGCGCCCCGATCCGCCGGAGCCGCCGGCGGGGCTCCCGGAGCCGGCCAGGGCGGGCCCCGACAGCCCCAGGACCAGCGCAATCGCCGACAGTACCAACACAGCCCAACGGCTCCGCCTCATCACGACCACACTCCATCGTCAGGTCCGCGAATTTCCGGCTACGCCAGGACTTTAACCTGAATTGCACGAAAAGCCACGGTGTCCCGTTGATGGCGTGCCTGCTGCCCGCCGCGGTTACGGCAGCATGACCTCGATCAGATGCGGGCCGGGCTCGGCCAGAGCCGTCCGCAACGCCGCGGCGAATTCGGCGACCGTGGTCGCGCGGCGGGCGGGCACGCCCATCCCGGCCGCCAGCGCGGTGAAGTCCAGAGTGGGCCCGGACAGGTCCAGCAGGCGCCGCGCTGCCCCGCGCGCACTGACTCCAGCCTCCCCAGCTTCCTCTATCCCACCGATCTCACCAGCTCCACCGGCCGCATCGGCCCCGACCGCGCGTTCCAGCTCCATCCCCAGGATCGCGTAGGCGCGGTTGCTGAACACCACCGCGGTCACGTTCAGGTTCTCCCGGGCGCAGGTCCACAGCCCGGAGATCGTGTACATCGCGCTGCCGTCGGATTCCAGCGCGATGACCGGGCGGTCCGGGCAGGCCACCGCGGCCCCCAGCGCCATCGGCAGCCCGTGCCCGATCGCCCCGCCGGTCACCGTGAGCCAGTCGTGGGGCGGCCCCCCGGCCGTGGCGGCCCCCAGCCCCAGCCCCGAGGTGTTCGATTCGTCGCTCACGATCGCGCCCTCCGGCAGCAGGGCGCCCAGGACGGCGGCGGCCGTGCCCGGATCCAGCGCGCCGTCCGGAAGGCCCGGCCGCCCGGGCGGTCCGGCCTCGGGCTGGCTGCCCGCCGCGACCCGGCCGGCCAGTTCGGCCAGCGCGCCGGGAACGTCGTCACCGGGGCCGGCCAGCAGGTGCACCTGGCATCCGTCCGGCACCAGCGAGCTGGCCTGGCCCGGGTAGGCGAAAAACGACACCGGCGCCCGCGCCCCGGCCAGGATCAGGTGCCTTATCCCGGCCAGCTGCGGCACGGCCATCTCGGCCAGGTAAGCCAGCCGGCCGACCCGGGGGAGCCCGGCCCCGCGTTCCATCCGGGCCGGGAACGTCTCGGCCAGCAGGCGGGCCCCGGTGGCGGCCGCGATCCGGCTCGCCGCCTCCAGGCCCGTCCGGCCTACGCCGTCCCCGCCCAGCAGGATCAACGCGGGTTCGTCCCCGCGCAGGATGGCGGCCGCCCCGGCGATGGCCGGCTCCGGTACGGGCGACGGCGGCCGGACGGGCTGGGGCGCGGCCGGCCCGGCCCCGGTGGCCCAGGCCACGTCGGCGGGCACGATGAGGGTGGCGATGGTACCCGCGCTGGCCACCGCCACCGCCTCGGCCGCGTCGCCGGGCAGATCCGCGGGGGACAGCGTGCGGCGTACCCAGCCGGACACCGTGCCCGCCAGCGCGTCGATATCGGACTCCAGCGGCGCGTCGTACCGCTTGTGGTACGTGGCGTGGTCGCCGACCAGGCTGACCAGGGGCGTGCCGGCCCGCCGCGCGTTGTGCAGGCCGGCCAGGCCATTGCCCAGGCCGGGGCCAAGGTGCAGCAGGGTGGCGGCCGGCCCCCCGGTCATCCGCCCGAACCCGTCCGCCGCGCCGGTGGCCACCCCCTCGAACAGGCAGAGCACGCCGCGCAGGGCGGGGATCCGATCCAGGGCAGCGACCAGGTGGATCTCGGATGTGCCCGGATTGGCGAAGCACACCGGCACCCCCGCGCCGGCCAGCGTCCGGCCCAGCGCCTCGGCGCCGTTCACCCCGTCTCCTCCGCCGGGCCCGGCCCGTCCGGACCTGGGCGGCGGGTCAGCCAGTGCATGGTGGCGGCCGCGCTGGCCGCGTACACCAGGTGCTGGACCGCGCTGGTCGCGACGACATCACCACGCCAGCGCCACGGCGGGGGAGTGTCACCCAGTACCGGGAACAGGGCGCAGGCCATGGTCATCATGCCGGCCCAGTACAGGCCGGTGCCGCGGGCCGGCCCGAGCCGCTGGTACAGGGGCACCAGCCCGAGCCCGAACAGGGACCCGTACCCCCAGTGGACCGCCAGCCCGAGCCGGGATGACGCCTGGTCGCTCAGATCGGACTGGCGCAGTATCTTCGCCGCGACCAGCGCCGGCACGTTGCTGTCGTCGTAGTCCAGCGGCCCTTCCACGTTGCGGCGGATATGCCGTTCAGCCCAGTAAGTGGCGTTCATCGCGGTCGTGGCCACCAGCCCGGCGACCACGCCGTCGCGTACCAGGGTCGCACCCCGCCATCTCATCCCGCCATTATGTCCAGGGCATCCCGGCCTGCCACCGGCCCCCCGGCTCCCGGTCCACGGGGCCCGGTTCGCGGCCTCAGCCCGCCACACGCTCCGCCAGCAGGTCGCGCACGGTGCGGGGTTCGCGGCCCAGGAGTTCGCCGAGGGCCGGCCCGGCCTCGGCGAAGCTCCCCTCCCGGGCGGCCTGGTAGAACCCGAGCAGGAAACGTGCGGAACCCTCCGGGGTGCCGTGCGCGGCCTGCCCGGCCACCCATTCATCATCGTCCATGACCACGCGCGCGATGTCGCGGCCGGTGAGGGCGGAGGCGAGGCCGGCGATGTCGGCGAACGTCGGGGTGGCGCTCGCGGTAAGGGTGACCGGGCCGTCGAAGTCCCGCTCGCCGGCCAGGATCACCGCGGCCGCCTCCGCCTCGTCGTCGCGCTCAGTCCACGACACCGGCCCGTCGGCTGGGGTCGCGATGGCGCCGGTCTCACGCCAGGGCCCGAGCAGCCAGTCCAGGCTGTGCGCGTAGAAGCCGTTGCGCAGGGAGGTCCAGGCCACGCCGGAGTCCGCCAGCTGCGCCTCGTTGGCGGCGTGCACCCGGGCGGGCAGGAACGGGCTGCCGGTCCCCGTGTGCTGGTGGCTCGTGTAGAGGATCCGGCTGGCGCCGGCCCGGACGGCGGTCTCGATGCCCACACCGACCAGGGCCGCCCCGTCGGCGCCCGGATCATTCGATGAGACCAGCAGCACCTGATCGGCGCCTTCGAACGAGTCGAGCAGCGCCGCCGGGTCGTCGTAGGAACCTCGCCGCACGCGGACGCCACGGTCGGCGAAGTGCCGGGCTCTGGCCGTGTCGCGCACGCTCACGCCGATCTGGGCGGCAGGCATCCGCTTGAGCAGCTGCTCGACGGTGGCGCCGTTGAGGGCGCCGGTAGCACCGGTGATCACGATCATGGGCTGCCATCCTTTTGTTATCGATGATTCGCCCCCAACGCTATCAGGGGAAATTCATTGATAGCAAATACATGTTATCGTCGATAGCATGAGGCAGCCGGATCCGTCGACGTCGCGCGATCGGACACGCGCCCAGCTGGTCGAGGTCGCCGCGAAACTGCTGGCCGACAGCGGTCCGGACGCGGTCACCACGCGATCGGTCGCGCTCGCGGCCGGCGTGCAGGCGCCCACGATCTACCGGCTCTTCGGCGACAAGAACGGGCTGCTCGAGGCCGTAGCCGAGCATGGGTTCGCGAGCTACATGGCGCAGAAGCACCCGGTCGGCACCGACCCCGATCCGGTCGACGGGCTGCGGGCCGGGTGGCAGCTCCACGTCGGCTTCGGGCTGGCCAACCCCGAGTTGTTCCGGCTCATGCACACGGCCCTGCGCACCCCGGACGGCCGGGCCGTCGCCCAAACCGGCCTCGCGATACTGGCGGCCCGGGTCCACCGGGTCGCCGAAGCGGGACGCCTGCGCGTTCCCGAGCAGCGGGCGATCGACCTGATCCACGCGGTGGGCACCGGGGTGGTGTTCACCCTCATCGACCAGCCCGCGGACGAGCGCGACCACGCGCTCGCGGACACGGCGTGGGACTCGGTCTGCGCGGCGATCCTGATCAGCGACGCCGCCGCCGCTGTCGCGGGTCCGGCCGCCGCGGCCGTGGTCCTGCACGCCGCGCTGCCTGGTCTCGACGCGCTCACCGCGTCCGAGCGTGCCCTGCTCGGCGACTGGCTCGACCGCATCGCCGGGTCCCGGTAGCCTCATCGCAGGCCGACGGCCTTTCGCTCGCGGAGAGCCAGCGGAAGGGCAGCCAGGATCAGGGCGCCGGTCAGGGCGAACGCCACCGGGTATCCGGCGGTCAGGCAGATCAGGCCGAAAATCGCCGGTCCCGCGCCGTAGCCGGCGTCATAGGCGAGATTCCACAGCGCGCTCGCCCGGGCCTCGGGCAGCTGCTCGATCAGCAGGGCGAACGTCGCGCTCTCGATCACGCCGAACCCGGCGCCGAACAGCACCATGCCCGAGAAGATCATCACCGGCGAGCTCAGCACGATCATCGCGGCCATGCCGAGCGCCGCCACCACGAGCGCCGGGATGAGCAGCCGCGCGTAACCGTGCCGGTCACCGTACCTGCCCGCCCGCCAGCGGGTCAGCGTGGCCGTGATCGCCTGGACGAGCAGGGCGGCCGACGACAGGTCGCTCGAAACCCCCGCGGCCAGCGGCAGGAACGAATCCAGCACGCCAGCCGCGACCGTGGCGGCACCGAAGATCAGCGGCAGCCGCAGCGCGGCCCCAGCCATCCGCCACGAGCCGCGGGGGCCCGGCTCCGGCCGGGTGCGAGCGGTCCGCCGGCCATCCCGCCCGCCTGGCAGCCAGCGGATCGCCGCCAGCGGCAGCAGGCCGGACGCGGCCGCCATCGTCGCGGCCACGGGGGCCAGGTGGTCCCCGGCCAGCCAGACCCCGGCCGGCAGCGCAACGATGGCCGGGACGCCGGCGACGATGCCGAGCAGGCCGAGCCCCTCACCGCGCCGCTCCGGCGGCAGGAGCGTGGCCGTGAGCGCGCCGGTGGCCACGCCGCACAGGCCGAAGCCGAACCCGCGCATCAGGCTGACGCCCATCATGAGCGTCTGGGGCTCACGGGTGAGCATGACCAGGGCCGGGCCGCCGAGCAGCACGGCTCCGGCCGCGGTCAC
>DASWVA010000190.1:0-3220 GCA_036401415.1 Streptosporangiaceae bacterium | reverse complement strand
CGGCCGGCCGATCAGCTCCCGCAGGACCGGGACCAGTGGCGCGTACTTGGCGGCCAGGTCGGCCACCCGGGGCCCGGTGGTGTGGATCAGCCCGGCTCCGTTGTCGGTGAAGTCGGACGCCTTGATGACCCGGGCCCACGGGGACCGGTCCAGGCTCTGCGCCACGTGCTCCCGGTACTGCTCATGCCGGTCCCGGCGGGGGTCGTAGTCGGGATTGGTCACCGCCGCGACCAGCCCGGCCACCCGTGGCCCGAACCTCGCCGCCAGCGCCCCCAGGGCCGCCCCGGGCGCAGCGTCCGGGGCCAGCTCGGCCGCGTGGTCCTCCACCACGTCGTGCAGGAGCGCGGCGATGACCACGTCCGGGTCGCGGATGCCGTAGTGGGACATGATCCGGATGGCCACCCGGAGCGGGTGGTTGATGTACGGCTCGTTCTGCCGGCGGTCGCGGGCGTGCAGCCGGGACGCGAGCTCCAGCGCCTCCTCCAGGCGGGCCCGCTCGGGCTCAGGGAACCGGGCGATCTCGGCCGCGAACCGCGCCCGCAGGCCTTCCTCGCCGTAGGTCGCGGTGATCGCGTGCAGCGGCATGGTCGTGAGCAGCCGCCGTTCAGCCGGGTCCATAGGTTCAGGGCTAGCACACCACCGCCCGATCCGGTCCCGGCCGCAGGCTTTTGGTAAGACAGGACCATGGCTCGCTATGGCCCGCAGTTCGGCCCGGACATCACGTTCCTGGGCGTCCCCCGCTGTGACTGGGCCGACCCGGCCACCTGTCCCGATGCCGATGTCGTGATCATCGGGGCCCCGTTCGACGGCGGTACCTCCTACCGGTCCGGCGCCCGGTTCGGCCCGCAGTACATCCGGCAGACCGACTACCTGCCGCACGACGGTTCCCGGCCGTCGCTCGCCCTGCGCACCGACGGGCTGAAGGACCTGCGCGTCTACGACGCCGGCGACGTGGAGATGTTCTCCGGCGACGCGGCCCGCTCCGTGCGCGATCTGCAGGCCTGCGTGCACGAGGTGACCCGCCGCGGCGCCGTCCCGCTCATCCTCGGCGGCGACCACACCATCACCTGGCCCGACGCGGCCGGCGTGGCCCAGCACCTCGGCGCGGGCCGGGTGTCCCTGCTGCACTTCGACGCGCACGCGGACACCGGCGACACCGAGTTCGGGTCGCTGATCGGGCACGGCCAGCCCATGCGCCGGCTGATCGAATCGGGCGCGGTGCGCGGTGACCGGTTCCTCCAGCTCGGCCTGCGCGGCTACTGGCCGGAACCGGAGACGCTGGGCTGGATGGCGCGGCAGCGGATGCGCTCCTATGAGATGACCGAGATCGTCACCCGGGGCCTGGCCGAGTGCCTGACCGAGGCGTTCACCATCGCCACCGACGACTGCGACGGCGTGTTCCTCTCCGTCGACATCGACGTGTGCGACCCGGCCCACGCCCCGGGTACCGGCACCCCGGAACCCGGCGGCCTCAGCGCCCGCCAGCTGCTGGATGCGGTCCGGCGCATCTGCTACGAGCTGCCGGTGGCCGGGATCGACGTGGTCGAGGTGGCGCCCCCCTACGACCACGCCGACATCACCGCCTCGCTGGCCAACCGGGTCGTGCTCGAAGCCTTGTCCGCGCTGGCCCGGCGGCGCCGGGACGCGGCCGACGGCACCAGCTGGGATCCCCGCCGCCCGCTGCTGGACGGCCGCTCATGAGCCCCGCCGGGAGCACCGTGGACGCCGTGGTGGTCGGCGCGGGCCCGAACGGCCTGGCCGCCGCGATCACCCTGGCTCAGGCGGGCCTGGAGGTGACGGTCTACGAGGCCGCGGACACCGTGGGCGGCGGTGCCCGTACCGAGGAACTGACCCTGCCCGGGTTCCGGCACGACCCCTGCTCGGCCGTGCACCCGCTCGGTGCGGGCTCGCCGCTGTTCCGGTCCTGGCCGCTGGCCGGGCACGGGCTGACCTGGATCCAGCCGGACCTGCCGCTGGCGCACCCGTTCCCGGACGGGTCCGCGGCCACGCTGGCCCGGTCGGTGGAGGAGACCGCCGCCTCGCTCGGGGCCGACGGCCCGGCCTACCGCCAGCTGGTGCGGCCGTTCCGCGACCGGTGGGACGCGCTGGCCCCCGCGGTGCTCCGGGCGCCACTGGACGGGCTGCCGCCGCACCCGCTGCTGCTGGCCTCGTTCGGCGCGCTGGCCACGCTGCCGGTCACCGTGCTGGCCCGCCGGTTCCGCGGTGACCACGCCCGTGGCCTGCTGGCCGGGATGTCCGCCCACGTGACCGCGCCGCTCAGCGCCCCGGTGACCAGCGGCATCGGGCTGCTGTTCGCGCTGGCCGGGCACGCGGTCGGCTGGCCCATCCCGCAGGGCGGCACCCAGAGCCTGTCCGACGCCCTGGCCAGCCTGCTCACCTCGCTGGGTGGCACCATCCGCACCGGGCGCCCGATCCGCGCGCTGGCCGAACTGCCCGCCGCCCGCGCCTACCTGTTCGACACCTCACCCGAGCACCTGGCCGCCATCGCCGGGCCGCGGCTGCCACCCGGGTACTCGGGCCGGCTGCGCCACTACCAGCGCGGGCCCGGCGTGTTCAAGCTGGACTACGCGCTCAGCGGCCCGGTGCCGTGGGCCGCCCCGGCCGCCCGCCGGGCCGGCACCGTGCACCTGGGCGCCACGCTGCCCGACATTGCGGCCGCCCTGCGCGAGGTGCACGCCGGCCGGGCGCCCGGGCGGCCGTTCCTGATTACGTCCCAGCCCAGCCTGTTCGACGCCACCCGCGCGCCGGACGGCCAGCACACGTTCTGGGTCTACTGCCAGGTGCCGAACGGCTGGGCCCGCGACCACACGGCCGCCATTGAAGCCCAGATCGAGCGGTTCGCGCCCGGCTTCCGTGACCTGGTGCTGGCCCGGACCGTGACCGCCCCGGCCGGCCTCGCGGCCCGCAACCCCAACAACTCCGGCGGCGACATCGCGGTCGGCCGCTGCGACCAGTTCCGGCTGCTGTTCCGGCCGGTGCTCAAGCCGGTCCCCTACACCACCCCGGACCCGTCGATCTTCCTGTGCTCGGCCGCCACCCCGCCCGGTCCCGGGGTCCACGGCATGTGCGGGTACCACGCGGCCGCGGCCGCCCTGCGGCGGGTGTTCGGCCGCCCGGTACCCGCGCTGGCCTGATCCGGGGGCTGGGTACCGGCGCCCGGCACCGCGCGCGCCGGGAATCAGGTAACCTGACCAACGGC
>DASWVA010000189.1:0-12880 GCA_036401415.1 Streptosporangiaceae bacterium | reverse complement strand
AGGCAGACTTCGACCCCGCCGAGCACGCGGGCCAGTTCGTAGAAGCCGTCCAGGTTGACCTCGGCGAAGTGGTCGATGTGGACGCCGGTGAGCTGCTCGACGGTGTCCACGGCGGCCTTCCGGCCCGCCTCGTTGCCACCGAACGCGAGCTGGCTCTGGGTGATGCCCGGCTGCTGCTGCTTCAGCTTCTGCTGCTGGTAGAACATGCTGACGCCGTAGGCCTGGTCGATCTTGCCCTGCTGCTGCGGGCCGGTCACGCCGCTGAAGTTCACCCAGTCGTCGCGCGGGATGGAAAAACCGATGGCCTTCTTCCCGCCGGCCGGGATGTGGATCAGGATCAGCGTGTTCGTGTCGTTGCCGCCGACGCCGTTCTCCACCCCCTGGACGCTGCCGGCGTGCAGGGCCTTGAGCACGCTGGCCGGAAGCACGTTGCCGTCCCAGTCACGGCGGCTCTCCAGGCCCATGAGCAGAATGTTCTGGGCCCCGATGGAGGAGCCACCGGCGATCGCGTGCGACGACCCGATGCTGCTCACGTCGCGCACCACAAAGTACGAAAAGCCGCTCAGGGCCAGCACCAGCGCCGAAAACATGCAGGTCAGCGCGTAGAATACGGTACGGGCGGCACCCCGGCGCGGTGGCCGCGGCGACACTCTAGCCACCAGCACCCCGGCGGCCCAGCGAGGCGTCCATGCGGCGAAGACTACCGGGGCGGCCGTACCGGGAATCCATAACGGCTAACATCGGTGACCAGATGACGGACCCCCCTTGGCACGACGCGGATCCGCGCCCGCCGTTCGGTGGCGGGCCCGGGCCTCAGACTCGTCCGGCCCGGGGCGTCCCGGAGCCGTCGCCGCGGTGGGCGCGTCGCGGCAGTGACCAGCCGGCCGCCTGGGAGGAGCCCGGCTGGTACCGCGAAGACCCCGGTCCAGTGGCGTCCCGGCCGTCTGAGCGCGAGCCCGAGGACCGCAGACCGGGCGGGCGGACGGCGGCGGCGCGAGCTTCGTCCTGGCGGTGGGGAGAGCTCTCCGGTGGGCGGGCCATCTCGATCGTGGTGGCCGCAGCCGCGCTGGGCGCCATCGCCACCCTCGTGGCCAGGACCGGCCCGGGCCTGCTGCTCGGCGCGTTCATCGTGGTGGGTGTGCTGATCGCCGGGTTCGCGGTGCGGCGGGCGGCGGCTTACCTGCTGATCCCGGTCCCGGTGCTCGCATATCTGGTGTTCGCGCTGGCCGCGGGGTTGCTCCGGAACCATCACGGCTCGTCCCGAACCGACCTGACCGTGAGCGCGGCCCAGTGGGTGGCCAACGGCTTCCTGGCCATGATCGTCGCCACCGTGCTGATCAGCGCGATCGCGGTGGGCCGCTGGCTCCCCACCCGGCGCGCGGGGGCGGCCCCCGGGGCGGGGCGCCGGCGGCAGGGTGGGCGGTCCCGGCCCGGGACCCTGACCCGGTCACGGCCTGGGGGACGGCCTGAGGGACGGCGGCCCGAGGGACGGCCGGAGCCGGAAAGGCGGCCACGGCCGGAGACGGGCGGGCGGCCGCGGCCGGCCTTTCATCCCAATCCGGATTACGTGGAGTGGCCGGGCGAGCGGCGGCCTCCTGCTGGACCGGCCCGCGACTGAACGGTCCGCCCCGGCAGGTCAGCGGCGGGTGACGGCCCAGCGCCGGATCAGGTCGATGCGGGCGCGGATCTGCTCGGCGGTGGCCTGGGGCAGCGGCGGGCCGCCGCAGGCCTGGCGCAGATCGTTGTGGATCACGCCGTGAGCCTGGCCGGTCCGGTGGTTCCAGGCTGCGACCAGGCCGTTGAGTTCCTTGCGGAGGGCGGCCAGGGCTTCCCGGCTGACCGGGGGCGGCGCCGTCGCCTCGCCCGGGGCCGACCGGTTCCGCAACTGGCCGGCCTGGTGGCTGCGGAGCAGGTGGGCGACCTGTTCCGGCTCGAGCAGGCCCGGCAGGCCGAGAAAGTCCTCTTCCTCAGCTGACCCCGGCGCGGTGGCGGTGCCGAACTCGCCGCCGTCGTAGAGCACCCGGTCGAAGTGAGCGGACGCGTGCAGCACCTCGATGGACGGGGCCAGCAGGTCATCGGGCGTGTCCCGCTGGCGCTGAGCCTGCGCCAGCTCGTCCTCTTCCGGCGCGTCGGACGGCTTGTGCAGCACGTGGTCCCGCTCGGCCTCAAGCTCGGCGGCGTAGGCCAGCAGGACCGGCACCGACGGCAGGAACACCGAGGCGGTCTCGCCCCGGCGGCGGGCCCGGACGAACCGGCCGACGGCCTGGGCGAAGTACAGCGCCGTGCTGACGCTGGTGGCGTAGACCCCCACGGCCAGCCGGGGGATGTCGACTCCTTCGGACACCATCCGGACCGCGACCATCCAGCGGTCCTGGGCGCCGGCGAACCCGCCGATCTTCCGGCTCGCGGCCGGATCGTCGGACAGCACCACGACCGGGCGCTGGCCGGTGATGCGGCGCAGCAGGGCGGCATAGGCGCGGGCGTCCTCGTGGTCGCCCGCGATGACCAGGCCGGCCGCGTCGGGCATACCCCGGCGGACCTCGGTGAGCCGCTTGTCCGCGGCCTCCAGCACCCGGGCCACCCACTCGCCGCCCGGGTCGAGCGCGGTGCGCCAGGCCTGCGCCACCTGTTCCCGGGCCAGTGGGGTCCCCAGGGTGGCCGTGATCTCGTCGCCGGCCCGGGTCCGCCAGCTCATCTCCCCCGAGTAGGCCAGGAAGATCACCGGCCGGACGACCCCGTCCTGCAGCGCGCTGGCGTAGCCGTACACGTAGTCCGAGGAACTGCGCCGGGACCCGTCGGGCTGCTCGTCGTAGGTGACGAACGGGATCGGATTGGTGTCGCTGCGGAACGGGGTGCCGGTCAGGGCGATCCGCCGCCGGGCCGGCTCGAATGCCTCCCGCACGGCGTCACCCCAGGACATCGCGTCGCCGGCGTGGTGGATCTCGTCGAAGATGACCAGGGTCCGGCGCCCCTCCGTGCGCTGCCGGTGCAGCATCGGGTGGGCGGCGACCTGGGCGTAGGTGACTGCCACCCCGGCGAAGTCGGCCGACGCCCGGCCCTGGGCGTTGCGGTAGGACGAGTCGAGCGCGATGCCGAACCGCGCGGCCGAGTCGGACCACTGGTGCTTGAGGTGCTCGGTCGGCGTGACCACGGTGACGAACGCGATCTCGCGGCGGGCCAGCAACTCGGCCGCCAGGGTCAGCGCGTAGGCGGTCTTGCCCGCGCCCGGCGTCGCGTTGAGCAGGAAGTCCCGCCGCGGCACCCGGAAGTACTCGATGGCCGCCTCGCGCTGCCAGGTTCGCAGCATCCCGAGCAGCTCGGGCCGGGAAAAGGCGTCGTGGGTCAGGGAAGGAGAAGAGGTCATAGGGCAGGCGGCCTACTCGCCGTCGCCGCCACCCTGGGGCAGACCCTCGTAGAGCGACTTACACTCCGGGCAGACCGGAAAGCGCTTCGGGTCCCGGCTCGGCACCCAGACCTTGCCGCACAGCGCGACCACCGGATCGCCGGTCACCGCGCTCTCGACGATCTTGTTCTTGTCGACGTAGTGGGCGAATCGCTCGTGGTCCCCGTCGCCGTGCGAAAGATCCGGCCGGACATCGGTCTCGGTGACGGTGCTACCGCCGGGAAGAACCTCGGTGCTCATGGGCCAAGTTTAGAGGCTCATCGCGGGACTCGCGGTTCAGTTCAGGCCCGGGTCGTCCGGGAACGTGGCCGTGAACGCCATTTCGCCGCCCTGGCGCCGCAGCACCCCGGCCCACAGGTCCCCGGGATCGCCGGCGAAGGCGTCCGCGGGCTCGGCCGGGACCACGTACCAGGCGCCCTCGTCGATCTCGGATCTGAGCTGACCCGGGGCCCAGCCCGCGTAACCCGCGTACACGCGCAGCTGGTTGATGGCCGGGGCGAGCAGGTCGGGTGGCGCATCCAGGTCGACGAGCCCGAGCCGGGAGATGGCGGCCGCGCCGTCCAGCGCGTGCCAGCCGATCGGCTCGGCGTCGCCGGGGACCAGGCCGATGGCCAGCGCGCTGTTGGGGGCCACCGGGCCTCCCTTGAACACCACGGACGGTCCCGTGACCAGATCCGACCACGCGTCCAGGACGCGGTCCACGGGTACGTCGGTCGGCCGGTTCAGTACCACGCCCAGGGTGCCCTCTTCGGCCTCATGCTCGACGACCAGGATCACGGTCCGGCGGAAGTTCGGGTCCGCGAGCACCGGCGTGGCGACGAGCAGGCGGCCGGTCAGGCTCTCGGTGGCCATTGTGTCCTTGTGCCCAGCAAAGTGACTACGTAACGGGTGCGGCCGAATCGGCGCGGGTCGCCGCTTCCCGGACCGCCGCGGCCACCGACGAGGCCACATCGGGGTGGAAGACCGACGGAATGATGTAGTTGGGCCCCAGTTCGTCGGGTGAGACCACGTCGGCCAGGGCGCGGGCCGCGGCGACCAGCATGGTGTCGGTGATCGTCCGGCTCTGCGCGTCCAGCAGGCCACGGAACACTCCCGGGAAGGCCAGCACGTTGTTGATCTGGTTGGGGTAGTCGCTGCGGCCGGTGGCGATCACCGCCGCGTACTCGCGGGCCTCGTCCGGGTCGACCTCGGGCTCCGGGTTGGCCAGGGCGAACACGATGCTGTCCGGCTTCATGGTGGCGATGTCGCCGCCGGTCAGGATGTGCGGCGCCGATACGCCGATGAACACGTCGGCGTCCCGGACCGCCCCGGCCAGGTCACCGGCGTAACAGGGGGCATTGGTGTTCGCCGCGATCCAGCGCAGGTTCTCGTGTCCCTCCAGGTCCGCCCGGCCCCGGTGCACCGCGCCCTGGTCGTCGCACACGCACACGTCCTTGGCCCCGCCCTCGAGCAGCAGGCGCAGCACGGCGGTACCGGCCGCGCCCGCGCCGGCCATCGCGATCCGGACCGTGCCGAGGTCCTTGCCCACCACCCGCAGTGCGTTGGTCAGCGCGGCCATGACCACGATGGCGGTGCCGTGCTGGTCGTCGTGGAAGACCGGGATGTCGAGCAGGGCGCGCAGCCGGCGTTCCACTTCAAAGCAGCGCGGGGCGCTGATGTCCTCCAGGTTGATGCCGCCCCATCCGGGCGCGATGGCCTGCACGGTGCGGACGATCTCGTCCGTGTCCTGGGTGTCCAGGCAGATCGGCCAGGCGTCGATGCCGGCGAAGCGCTTGAACAGGGCGGCCTTGCCCTCCATCACCGGCAGCGCGGCGTACGGGCCGATGTTGCCCAGCCCGAGCACGGCGGAACCGTCGGTGACCACGGCCACGCTGTTCCGCTTGACCGTGAGGCGGCGCACGTCGTCGGGGTTGGCCGCGATGGCCAGCGACACCCGGGCCACCCCCGGCGTGTAGGCCATGGACAGTTCGTCCCGGGTGCGCAGCGGCACCTTGGAGCGCATCTCGATCTTGCCCCCGAGGTGCAGCAGGAAGGTCCGGTCGCTCACCTTGTGTACGGACACGTCGGGCACGGTGGACAGCGCGTCCACGATGGCCTCGGCGTGCGCGGTGTCGCGGGCGGCGCAGGTGACGTCCACGCGGAGCCGCTCGTGGCCGGCGGCGTTGACGTCCAGGGCGGTGACGACCCCGCCGGCGTGCTCCACCGCCCGGGTGATCTCGCTGACGGCGCGCCCCTTCGAGCCGACCTCGAGCCGCACGGTCATCGAATAGGAGATGCTCGGCGCCATGGCCACGATGCTGCCGCCTTCCCTGCCGCTGCTGGGTTCACCGGTCCCGCGCGCGGGCCTGCTACGACCCTAGCCGCGCTGATCCGGGGCTGAGCCGCTGTTCGCAGCGCTGTGACCCAGGGTACGGTCACCGTCGCTGTTTGCGGGCCGCCGGCGGCGGGAGCAGCACCCCCGCCCGGGCCTGCGGTTGGCATACCCTGGCCAGATGATGCAGGAAACCGCGGTGGGTGATGCGACGAGCGGGCCACCGCCGGTCCCCGTCACCGCGCAGGCCGCGCCGGGGCCGGCCCCGGCGATCGACGCGACCCGGCTGCGGGTGGCCATCGCCCGGCTGTCCCGCCGGCTGCGTCGCCACGAACTCGCCGGGCTCACCCCGACCCAGTTGTCGGCGCTGGCCACGGTGGAGCAGTCCGGGCCGATGCGGCTCGGTGACGTGGCCGCCGCCGAGGGCATCGCGCCGTCCACGCTGACCAGGATCGTGACCGCGCTGGAGGACCGCGGCTACGTCGAGCGCTGCGCGGTCCCGGGCGACGCCCGGGCCAGCACCCTGGCCATCACGCCGCGCGGGCGCCAGATCCTGGAGCGGATCCGGCAGGAGAGCACGGCCATGCTCGCGCAGAGCCTGGCTATGCTGGCTCCGGACCAGATCGAGGTGCTGGCCGGCGCGCTGCCCGCCCTGGAGCAGCTGGCCGGGGTCGACTCCCGGGCCCGCTGACCGCTGGCCGGGTTCAGGACCTGGTCAGGGCTTCAGAACAGCAGGCTGGACAGCTGGCCGCGGGCCTTCTTCACCCGGGGGTCCTGGGGCGGGAAGATCTCGAACAGCCCGATGAGCTGCTTACGAGCCTCGTCGCGCTGTTCCCCTGACGTCCGCCGGACCACCCCGAGCAGGCGGTCGAACGCCTCCTCGACGTGCCCCGCGCCCACGTCGATGTCGGCCACCCGGGACTGCGCGGCCAGGTCGTCCGGGTGCTCGGCGGCCTCCCGCCGGACCTTGGCCTCGTCGTAGGAATCCAGCCGGCGGAACAGCTCCACCCGGGCCAGGCCGACCTTGGCCACCGGGTCGGCGGGCGAGCTGGCCAGCACCCGGCGGAACGCGTCGGCGGCGGCCTCCATGTCACCGCGCTGCATGGCCTCCTGGGCCTCGGCGTACGCCGGGTTCGACGCGTCCGGGCCCATGGGGCCACCCGGGGCACCGGGGCCGGCCGGGCCCGCGGGGGCACCCGGGGCGTCCGTGGCCTGCCGGGCGCCGTCGGGAGCGCCGGCACCGGGCCCGGCGCCGAGCTGCTGGGCGGCCGCCACCACCTGGCTGATCCACTGCTTGACCTGGGCCTCGGGCAGAGCCCCGAGGAAACCGTCCACGAGCTGGCCGCCGATCACCGCGACCACCATGGGGATGCTCTGCACCTGCAGGGCCTGAGCCAGGCGCGGGTTGGCGTCCACGTCGACCTTGGCCAGGACCCATTCACCGGCTGCGTCGGCGGCCAGCTTCTCCAGTACCGGGCTGAGCTGTTTGCACGGGCCGCACCACTCGGCCCACAGGTCGATGATCACGGGGGTCGTACGCGACCGCTCCACCACATCGTTGTTGAACGTTTCTTCGGTGACGTCGATGACGGCGCCGTCCGCGCCGTCGCCGTCCGGCACGGTCTGGGCCGCCCGCTGCTGGCGCTGCGCGGCCTGCTGCCGAGCGCCAAGGTCGACGGCCCCGTAAATCGAAAAATCCCGCGGCTGCATGGTCCCATCCTGCCGTATCCGTGCGGCGGCTCGACCGGTCCCGCACATGTCGTCCGCTCGCTGGAACACCGGCGGCGGCGAAAGTCATCCACCGCGGCCCGGAGCCGTCCGCCGGAAAAAACGGAAACTAATCCCAACCACCCCGCCACTTCGGTCGTCTCAGAGGTCGGCTCGGGTGCGACAGGGGTGCACCCGAGCCTCACCAACGTCCCAGTGGGGCACCTCCGTCGTCGGTTGATTGTGTGGTAAACCAATGGAATCTGCGACGCACGAGGGCAGGCGTCCCCATACGGGGCGGGACGCCGGGGCCGCCACGCTGGGTTCATTCGCATCGCGGCCGACGTCGGCAGTCAGCAAGGGGACTTCGGTGCGCACCTTTGGCCAGGCCGACTGGGCGGCGGCCGAGGAGTTGTTCAGCAACTCCTACCCCAGGCTGGCCGGCTGGGTCCGGCGCCTGGTCGACGACGACGACACCGCCCACGAGATCGCGTCCGAGGCGTTCACCCGGCTGCTGGCCCGCTGGTCGTCCCTGGACAACCCGCAGAGTTACCTGTACATGATCGCCACCAACCTGATCCGTGACCACTGGCGCAAGACCGAGCGGGAGCGCCGGGCCCTGCGCACCGTCAGCGCGTCGGCCAGCAGCAACCCGATGTCGCACCCGGACGAGGACGTCGACGTGCGCAGCCTCATCCAGGAACTGCCGCCGCGGATGCGGAACGCGTTCCTGCTGCACTACTATGCGGGTTTCGGCGTGCGAGAGGTCGCCGCGCTGCTCGGGCGCCCGGAGGGCACGATCAAGGCCGACCTGTTCCACGCCCGGAACCGGCTGAAGGCCACCATGGGGGAATCCGATGGATGACCACCGCGAGCCTGCCGAGGACCTGGACCGCTGGCTGCAGGCCCGGGTCGACCCGCTGCCGCCCCCGCCCGGCACATTCGACCTGATCAAAAAGCGGCTCCGGCGCCGCCGGTACCGGCAGGTCGCCGTGTCGGCCACGGTCGCGGCGGCGGTGGCCGGGGCCGTCATCGTGGTGCCGCGGGTGGCCACGTCCGTGCTGCACGTCAACCAGAATCCCGCCGCCCGCCCCGTGGCCTCCGGCGGATCGGTCACGTCCACGGCGCCCGCCACCCGCGGCGGGGCGACGCCGGCCGCACCCTCGGGGACCGCGCCGCCGGCCACCGCGCCCCTCGCCCCGTCGTCGGTCCCGCAGAACTTCCAGGCCACGTCGGCCACGTTCGTCGGCCAGCACACGGGCTGGGTGATCGGCCAGGCCGGTGCCCAGGGGCACTGCGCCACCCAGTACTGCACGTCGGTGGCGCGCACCAGTGACGCCGGGCAGACCTGGACCGGGGTCCCCGCGCCGATGACCGGCGCGCCCGGCGGCGCCACGGGGGTGGGCCAGATCCGGTTCCTGAACGACCACGACGGGTGGGCGTTCGGGCCGCAGTTGTTCGCCACCACCGACGCCGGGACGACCTGGACCGAACAGGGCACCAACGGGCGCGTGACCGCGCTGGAGACCACGGGCACCCGGGCCTTCGCCATCTTCGCCACCTGCGGGGGCACCGGGCCGGACTTCGCCGCGCAGTGCACCAGCTTCAGCTTGTATTCCACCCCGGCGGGCCAGGACCGGTGGGAGCCGGTGCCGGGCGCGCAGAACCTGTCCAACGGCGGCGAGTACGGTTCGGCGTCCCTGGTGCTGACCACCGGCCAGGGCTACCTGCTGGCCCCGGACGGCTCGGTCTACGCCGGGCCGGTCGACGGCAGCGGTTCCTGGCGTCGGACGTGGGCCAGCCCGGCCGGTACCACCAGCTGCACTCCCGGCGCAGCCCAGGCCGACGGGCAGCCGTCCGGAGCGTTGCTCGCCGCCTCCGACGGCCCCGTCCTGGTGCTGGCGTGCACCCTGCCCGGCGGTGGCGCGCAGGTATTCATCTCGACCGCCCCGGGCGGCCGCTGGCAGCAGGCCGCCACGGTCTCGGGGGGCAGGGTGACGACCGCCGCGACCCAGCGAGGCGTGATCGTTCTGTCCACCAGCGACGGCATCCAGGTGTCCCGGAACGGGGGCGCCTCCTGGCAGCTGGCCGCGCAGGGCACGGCCGGGCCGCCGGGCGGGTTCGGCTGGGTCGGCATGACCACCGACACGCAGGGTGTTGCCCTGCCCGCCGACCCGTTCCAGCACACGGCGTGGTTCACGTTCGACAGCGGCCGGACCTGGCAGCCGATGACGATCAGCGGGCCGTAGCCGGCCGGGCCCACTGATCACCGAGAGCAAGCAGGAGGGTGTCGGCGGCGGTGTAGGGGTCGATCTCCCCCCTGGCCACCTGGGCGGCCAGCGGGTCCAGGGCGGTCTCGCCCGGCAGCCGGGTGATGGTGCGGCGCAGCATGCCGAGCGCGAGCGCGGCCACCTCCGCCCGGGCCCGGGCGGCGCGGCGGCGTTCCCGCTCGCCGGAGGACTCCAGCCAGGACCAGTGCGCGTCCAGCCTGGCCACCAGCTCGTCGATGCCGTCACCGGCGGTGGCCACGGTGGCCACGATCGGCGGCTTCCAGTCCTGCGGGCCGCGGTCCGCGAGCGCGATCATGGCGCGCAGATCGCGGATCGCCTCCTGGGCCTGGGGCCGGTCCGCCTTGTTGACCGCGAACACGTCCGCGATCTCCAGGATGCCGGCCTTGGCGGCCTGCACGGCATCACCCATGCCCGGGACGACCAGCACCACCACCGAATCGGCGGTGGAGGCGATGTCCACCTCGATCTGGCCGACCCCGACCGTCTCGATCAGGATCAGGCCGAAGCGGGCCGCGTCCAGCACCCGGATCACCTGCGGGGTGGCCACGGCCAGGCCGCCCAGCTGACCCCGGCTGGCCATGGACCGGATGAACACGCCGGGATCGGTGGCGTGCTCCTGCATCCGGATCCGGTCACCGAGCAGGGCGCCCCCGGTGAACGGCGAGGACGGATCGATGGCCAGCACCGCCACCCGGTGCCCCTGGCCGCGGTAGGCCCGGACCAGGGCACTGGTCACGGTGGACTTGCCCGCCCCGGGCGGCCCGGTGAGGCCGATGACACGCGCCCCGCCCGCCCGCGGGGCGATTTCCCTCATCAGCGCCCGGGTCCGCGGCGACCCGTCCTCGATCAGCGAGACCAGCCGGGCCAGGGCGCGCGGGTCGCCCTCGTGCGCCTGGCCGGCCAGCGTCGCGGCGTCGGCGGTGGGCGGGGGCACGACGGGTGGCCGGGCCGCTCAGGCCACCGGGGCCGGCACGCGCAGCAGCAGCGCCTCGCCCTGGCCCCCGCCGCCGCAGAGCCCCGCGGCGCCGACCCCGCCGCCGCGACGCCGGAGCTCGTGGGCCAGGTGCAGCGCGATGCGGGCGCCGGACGCCCCGATCGGGTGCCCGAGCGCGATCGCGCCGCCGTTGACGTTGACCCGGTCCGGGCCCACCCCGAGGTCGCGCATGGACTGGATCGCGACCATGGCGAAGGCTTCGTTGATCTCGATCAGGTCGAGGTCGGCCACGGTCAGGCCGCCCTTGGCCAGCGCCCGCCGGATCGCGCTGGACGGCTGCGAGTGCAGCGAGTTGTCCGGGCCCGCCACCATGCCGGCCGCCCCGACCTCGGCCAGCACCGTGGCTCCGAGAACCTCCGCGGTCTCCCGGGCCATCACCACCACGGCGGCGGCGCCGTCGGAGATCTGCGACGCCGACCCGGCGGTGATCGTGCCGTCCGGGGCGAAGGCCGGGCGGAGCCGGCTGAGGGACTCCGCCGTGGTCTCGGGGCGGATCCCCTCGTCCTCGTCGAACAGCAGCGGCTCACCACGCCGCTGGGGCACGCAGACCCCGACGATCTCCTGCGCCAGCAGGCCGTTCTTGACCGCGGCCGCGGCCCGCTGGTGCGACAGTGCGGCGAACTCGTCCTGCTCGGCGCGGCTGATGCCGAGCCCCGCCCCGAGCCGCTCGGTCGACTCGCCCATGGACACGTGGTCGTAGGCGTCGGTCAGCCCGTCCAGGGCCATCGAGTCGGTTACCTCCACCGGGCCGAACCGGTACCCGGAACGGGAGTTGGGCAGCAGGTGCGGCGCCTGGGTCATCGACTCCATGCCGCCCGCCACCACCACGTCCACCTCACCCAGCCGGATGAGCTGGGCCGCCAGGTTGATCGCGTCCAGTCCGGACAGGCACACCTTGTTGACGGTCAGGGCCGGGACGGACATCGGCAGGCCCGCGGCCACGGCGGCCTGCCGGGCCGGGATCTGGCCCGCGCCGGCCTGCAGCACCTGGCCCATGATGACGTAATCGACCTGGTCACCGGCCACTCCGGAGCGCTCCAGCGCGGCCTTGATCGCGATGCCGCCGAGATCGGCGCCGGAAAAGGCCGCCAGCGCCCCGAGCAGGCGGCCGGTGGCCGTCCTGGCTCCGCCCACGATGACCGGCTCCCGTCCGGCCGGATGCCCCGCACTGCTGGACTGGGCCTCGCTCATCCCGCTACCTCCACGTCACCGTCGTCCCGGGCCCGCTCCTGTCACGATACCCAGCCACCGTGACCAGCACGCGGACCCCGGACCGCATTCCGGCCGGGTGATCTGGTGTGATGATCGGATCATGCTGACGAGAATCGATCACGTCGGGATCGCCTGCCGGGACCTGGCGGAGACGACGGACCGGTACTGCTCGGTCTTCGGGCTGACGGTGGTGTCCCGCGAGGTCAACGAGGAACAAGGCGTGCGGGAGGCCATGCTGCTGGTGGCCCCGCCGTCCCGTCCCGGGCCGGCCGGCCCGGCAGCAGGCGTGCCCGGCGGCGCCTCCTACATCCAGCTGCTGGAGCCACTGACTGCGCAGTCGCCGGTCGGGAAGTTCCTGGCCCGGCGGGGCGAGGGCATCCACCACATCGGTTACGCCGTGGACGACGTGCGGTCCGCGCTCAGCGCGGTCGGCGGGACCGGGGTCCGGCTCATCGACGAGCGTCCCCGGCACGGGTCGCTCGGCGCGTCGATCGCGTTCCTGCACCCGGCCGATCTGAGCGGTGTCCTCACCGAGCTGGTCGAACCCAGGCGCTCACCGGGCAACTGAGCATTCCCGGCGGCTGACCGTTATGGATGACCTGACCGAAATGAGCGGCGACCGGACCGGGAAGTTGCTGCGCGGGCCCGAGGAAATGGCCGATAAGCAGGAAGAATATCCGGACAAGGACCGATATGATGCTTATCGCCCGGAAGGGTGGGTCACAGTCCAGAGAATCGGCCGCTGGGAAGTCCGAAGGAACCGACAGCGGCGCGCAGGCGGAGTAGTCTGCCTGCTACCAGGTGAGAAAATCGCAGAAGTCCGTAACGACCGGGCCACCAGGCTGCCGTCCCGCCGGCTGGCCGAGCGTACCGGTCGGGCCTGAGGTCCTCACCTGAGCCCCCCGCCTGCCGTACCGTCCAACAGGGTTAGGCCACATGCAATCCGATATTGACGCACAGCT
>DASWVA010000188.1:0-5509 GCA_036401415.1 Streptosporangiaceae bacterium | reverse complement strand
GCCCGGGCGCCACCGGGCCGGGTTCGGGCGCCGGCTCGGCGGCGGGCGGTCCGGGTTCGGGCGCCGGCTCGGCGGCGGCCGGGCCGGGCGGGGCCAGCTCGGGCTCGTCGGCCCGGCTCCGGACCAGGTCACCGACCTGGCTGATGACCCAGCTCCGGGCCTCCTGGTCCAGGGACGGCGCCGGCAGCAGGCCGAAGATCCGGCCGGCCGACACGTTCCGTGGCAGCTTCGGCAGGCAGACCGCGCACGACCCGGCGTGGGCCAGTAGCCGTTCGCGGACCTTCAGGGTCATGATGCCGGTCCAGCCGTGGATGGCTTCGGTCCGGCCCGGGCACTCCCGCCGGTCCCGGCTGACCAGGATCTCGGCGCTCATCGCCCGGTCCAGGTCCTGCCGCGCGGTGGCGAGCAGTTCGGTGGCGCCGAGTTGCGGCAGGCCGAGGATCAGGCCGACCTCCAGCTCGGTCATCCCGTGGCGGGTGGCCAGGTCCAGGGCCTGCTGCTGCAGCCGGTCCAGGGACATGACGGAGTTCCACGCCATGATCCGCAACCCGGCGTCCTGCGGGTCCGGCTGCGCAACCGGCTCGTCGGTGTCGCCCAGCGCGGGCAGCGGGTGATGATGGCATTCGGCCCGCACGAGCGCGAACAGCCACGCTCGCCGCGGAGCCGGGTCATCGAGCTCCGTGACCCGGGCGCCAGCCTCGATCAGTGCGTCGCACACCGCCGTGTGAGCGTGCCGGCGGTTGCGCAGCGTGAGCCAGGAGAACTGGAACAGTGCCTCAGCGTGCGCGTCGTACAGTTGCCCGGCTGCGTCCTGGGCGTCCGCGTCCCGGGCTGCGGCTACATCGGGTGAGTGCATAGCGAAGAAAATAGAACCGAGAGTAGTCGACACGCCACAGAACGCTAAAAACCGCGCTCCTTGGTCCGGTTCTCTCCGCAAGTGAGTGCGATCGTCCAATCAGGTGGTTGCTGACATAGCGAGACGCATAGCCGCTTTTCCATCACCCAGCGTAACGGACACTCTTGGTTACGGAGCGTGTACCGCACACGATGCCTCGTCGTAGCCGCCCGCCGCCATCCGGGCGAGCAGCGGCCCGGAGCGCGGATCGGCCGGGTCGACGTGCCGGCCGAGCACGATCACGGCCACGTGACGGGCCCCGGCCGACCGCAGCGCCAGCGCCGCGGACTGCGCGCTGGCCCCGGACACCCAGATGTCGTCGACCAGCAGCACGCTCTGCCCGGTCACCGACGGGCCGGCCCGGAACCGCCGCGGGTGGAGGGCCCGGCCCAGCGGCTCACCGGGCTGGACCGTGAGCGGGGCCGGGGCCAGGGCGACCATGGGGCTCAGCAGACTGAGCAGGGGATGCGGGCCGGGACGGCCCTGACCACCGGGAACCACCGCCAGCCGGGCCGGGGCCGGCATACCGGCCTGCCGCCAGACGCAGGGCCCGTGCGCCCGCAGGAACGTCAGCATCAGCGCGCACAGCACGCCCCGGGCCGCCGTCGCGGCCGGGGCATTCGTCTTGTACCGCCACAGCCGGGCGTAGTGGGAGCCACCCTTCGGCGCGTACGAGATGGGTACGACCAGGTCCGCGAGCCGTCCCGGGGCACCGGCCTGGTGGGAGGCGCACTGGTAACAGCGGAGGTAGCCCGGCCTGGCCGGCCCCCGGCAGACCGGGCAGCAGCCGTCGCCCGGTGGCAGCGGCGACGACAGGTCAGCCGCCGACACCCGGGCCGCGGCGGTTAACCGCACCCACGTCATGATGTCCGTCCCGTGCTCAGCATGGCCCGATCGTAGGTCCGGGCACCGACAGTCCGGCCGGTCAGGCAGAATGGAGACCAGGTAACGTACCTGTCCCGCCTGCGGTCCACCAAGGGCCACGGCGGGCAGCGGCGCATGGCGCATCGCGCGGGTGGCCTGGGTTCCGTGGTGCTGCCTTCCGAGCAGACAGCGGCAAGGCGGTGTCCCTTCTTGAGTGAGCGTGCCCGATGGCAGTGACCGCGGGGGATGACGCCCGCGACACCGTGCGTGCCGCACCGGAACCGCCGTCCACCCTCCACCGGCGCCAGTCGTTCACGGCGGTGCTCCGGCAGGGTTGCCGTCACTGGCCACTGGCCGTGCTGCTGGTGGCCGGGGTGGCCCTGCGGGTCATCAGCCAGCTGGCCTACCGGCCCGCGCTGCTGTACATCGACTCGCCCAAGTACCTGATCGCCGGGCTGGAAAAGTACGACCCCCAGGGTTACCGGGTGCTGGTCATCCGGCCGCTGACCTGGATCGGCAACCTGGCCACGGTGGCGGCCTTCCAGCACCTGCTGGGCCTGGCCATGGCCGTGGCCCTCTACGTCGTCCTGGTCCGCCACCGCGCCCCGCGATGGGCCGCCACACTGGCCGCCGCGCCCGTGCTGCTGGACGCCTACCAGCTCCAGATGGAGCAGACGATCATGCCCGACGTGCTGTTCGAGGCGTTCATCGTGGCGGGGCTGACCATCCTGGTCTGGCACCCACGGCCTTCGCCCGTCGCGATCTCAGTGGCCGGGTTCGTCCTGGGGGCGTCGGCCACCGTCCGGCAGGTCGGCGAGATCCTGATCATCCCGGTCCTGCTCGTGTGCGTGCTGGCCGCCCGGGGCTGGCGGAGCCGGCTGGGCCACGGCGCGCTGGTCACGGTCAGCTTCCTGATCCCGATCATGGTGTACATGACCTACTCGTCGCTGACCCTGGGCGACGGTTTCGAGCTGTCCGACCAAGGCGACGCGGTGCTGTACGGCCGGGCGGCGGCGGCCGCGGACTGCACCACCCTGCAGCTGACCGCGGCTGAGCAGGCCGTCTGCCCCACCCCGGCGACGGCGCGGTCCCTCGGCGTCGACGGCCTGGTCAACAACCCGGCCTCCCCCGCGTACGCCGCCCGCCTGCCCGCCGGGGTCAGCCGCCCGCTGACCATCAACAGCTTCTCCTTCGCCGTGCTGGAGCAGCAGCCGCTGCGGGTGACCGTGGCCATCGGCCGGGACGCGGTGAAGCTGTTCGCGCTGACCCGGAACACCTCCCCGGGCGACACGCCGATCTGGCGCTGGCAGTTCCAGGACGACTACCCGACCTACCCGGAGGCCGTCACCACCACCACGGCCGCGCAGATGTTCGCGGCCGCCGGGGGCGGGGGCGGCCCGGTGGCGGCCCGGCCGCTGGCCGTCTTCCTGCGCGACTACCAGCTCCACGGTGGCTGGACCCCCGGGCCGGTCCTGCTCGCCTCACTGCTCGCCGGGGTGGCCGGCGTGGCGGCCGGCCGCCGCCGGGGCGGCGGCCACCCGGCCGCCCTGGTCTGCCTGCTGGTCTCCGGGCTCGGGGTGGCCGCGCTGCTCGGGGCCGACCTGTATGAGTTCTCCTGGCGCTACCAGTTGCCCGCGCTGGTCACGCTGCCCGCGGGCGGCGCGCTCGGGATCGCCGCCATCCGGGCTCGCCTCCGTCCGCCCGGCGCCGGCTCCGGGCAGGCGCAGGCCCGGGTCACCGCGCCGGCCCGGCGGTCCTGAGCGGCTCCCACCAGGACCGGTGGTCCCGGTACCAGCGCACGGTGGCGGCCAGCCCGGTGGCGAACGGGGTCCGGGGCCGGTAACCCATACCGCGCAGCAGTGAGTCGTCCAGGGCGTACCGGCGGTCGTGTCCCTTCCGGTCGCTGACGTGCCGGACCAGCTCGCCGCTCACGCCGCACTCGTCCAGGATCGCCCGCGTCAGCGCCGCGTTGGTCAGCTCCGCGTTCCCGCCGATGTGGTAGACCCGGCCCGCCTCGCCCCGCTCCAGCACCAGCTGGATGCCCCGGCAGTGATCGCCGGCGTGAATCCAGGTGCGCACGTTGCGCCCGTCCCCGTACAGCGGCACCGGCTCGCCGTCGAGGAGCCGGGTGACGAACAGCGGGATCACCTTCTCCGGGAACTGGTACGGCCCGTAGGTGTTGCAGCACCGGGTGATGCTGACGTTCAGGCCGTGGGTCCGGGCATACGCCCCCGCCATCAGGTCGCCGGCCGCCTTGGCCGCCGCGTACGGGGAGCTGGGGTCCAGCCGGGCGTCCTCGGTCCAGGCCCCCGACTCGATGCTGCCGTACACCTCGTCGGTGGAGACGTGCACCACACGGCGCACCCCGCCACGCACGCAGGCCTCCAGCAGCGTCTGCACCCCGGCCACGTTGGCCGCGACGAAGTCCGGTGTCCCGGTGATGGACCGGTCCACGTGGGTCTCCGCGGCGAAGTTCACCACCACGTCGTACCCGCGCACCAGCCCGGCCAGGAGGACCGGGTCGCCGATGTCGCCGCGGACGAACGCGTACCGTGGATCCGCCTCGACCGGGGCCAGGTTGGCCAGCCGTCCGGCGTAGGTCAGCTTGTCCAGTACGGTGACGCGGGTGGGCTGGAAGCCGGGAAATCCACCGGTCAGCAGCGCCCGGACGTAGTACGACCCGATGAAGCCGGCCGCTCCGGTCACCAGGAGTCTCATGCTTGATCTATACCGCGCGGTGCCGGTCCGTACTCTGCGGATCCCGGCCGGTCCGTCCGTAACGTCCTGGCATCAGATGCGGTCCCGGTGCACCACGGCCCCCCGTGCGCGTCTTGTATTCGTATCCCGATGGATGGCGAGAGGAACCGGCGATGACCATCGGCACCACCGCGGCCCGCACCGGCAGCGAGGACGGCGACGCCGCCCCCGCCCGGCCGCTGGACGATGACACCGACCCGTACTGCTCAGCCTGTGGCCACTGGGTGGGGATCTTCGGCCCCGGCCAGGACTGGCAGCACTGGCGCGGCCACCCGGCGCCGAACGGGACCCGCGCCGCCTTCGACCCCGGCCATGACGTCGAGCTGGCCTGGTGCGTGCCGCCGGCCCAGTCGATCTCGCCGGCGCAGCACGAGCAGTTGCTCGCGGCGCTGGACGACGCGATCGCCTACCGGGAGCACGCCTCGTCGTCGGGGTACGCCACGTCCTACCGCATGCTGCGCCGTCAGCTCGCACGGGCGTACGGGCCGGCCGAGAAAGATTAGATCCCGGAAAAACTCGATCGCGGGCGCGTGAACTCAGCGGCAGGCCCGCAATTTCGTCGTGGGCAGGAGGCACAATGGGCTCATGAGCGCCGACCTCGATGAGCTGCGCCGCCTGCGGCGGGCCCGCGACCGGATGGACCGCGAGTACGCCCAGCCGCTCGACGTGCCGGCGCTCGCCCGCACCGCGCTGATGTCGGCGGGGCACTTCAGCCGCCGCTTCCGTGAGGCGTACTCCGAGACGCGCTACTCCTACCTCATGACCCGGCGCATCGAGCGGGCCAAGGCCCTGCTACGGCGGGGCGACCTGAGCGTGACCGACGTCTGCTTCGCGGTCGGCTGTACCAGCCTCGGCTCCTTCTCCACCCGGTTCACCGAGCTGGTGGGCGAGCCGCCGTCGGCCTACCGGGCCCACCACCACGACGAGATGCGCCCCCTGCCCGCCTGCCAGACCATGGTGCTGACCCGGCCACGCCGGAGCGACCCCCGGGAA
>DASWVA010000187.1:0-6988 GCA_036401415.1 Streptosporangiaceae bacterium | reverse complement strand
TCGCTGGCCCAGGCCCAGTCCCGGGACGTCGCCGCCCGGGTCGGCGCCGAGGGCGTCGAGGTCGTCAACGACACCGGGCGGCTGGCCGGGCCGGGCCTGATCCGGGCCGGCGGCCGGGACATCGCCGCCGACGCCGTGGTGCTCGCGGTGGGGGCGCACCCCCGGGTGCTGCCGGACTCGGTGCCGGACGGTGAGCGGATCCTGAACTGGCGTCAGCTCTATGACCTGCCCGAGATCCCGGAGGAGCTGATCGTGGTCGGCTCCGGGGTGACCGGCGCCGAGTTCGCCAGCGCGTACCAGTCGCTCGGGTCCCGGGTCACGCTGGTGTCCTCGCGGACCCGGGTGCTGCCGCACGAGGACGTCGACGCGGCCGTGGTCATCGAGGAGGTTTTCCGCCGCCGGGGCATGACCGTGCTCGGCCGGTCCCGGGCCGCCTCGGTCCGGCGCGACGGCGACCGGGTGGTGGTCACGCTGACCGACGGCCGGGTGGTGCGCGGCTCGCACTGCCTGCTGACCGTGGGCATGGAGCCGAGCGTGCACGGCATCGGCCTGGAAGAGGCCGGGGTCAAGCTCGACGAGCGCGGCTTCGTCGAAGTCGACCGGGTGTCCCGCACCTCTGCCCCCGGCGTCTACGCGGCCGGCGACTGCACCGGAGTGCTCATGCTGGCCTCGGTCGCGGCCATGCAGGGCCGGATCGCCATGTGGCATGCGCTCGGGGAGGCGGTGCACCCGATCCGGCTCAGTCACGTGGCCGCCGCCATCTTCACCGACCCCGAGATCGCCACCGTCGGGGTCGCCGCCTCCGCGGTGGAGAGCGGGGAGGTCCCGGCGGCCGAGGTGAAGCTCCCGCTGGCCGGGAACCCGCGGGCCAAGATGGCCGGGGTCCGCGACGGCCTGGTCAAGCTCTACGCCCGCCCGGACACCTCGGTGGTGCTGGGCGGCGTGATCGTGGCCCCGCGGGCCAGCGAGCTCATCCTGCCGGTGTCGGTGGCGGTGGAGCAGCGGCTGACCGTGGACCAGCTGGCCCAGACCTTCACCGTCTACCCGTCGCTGTCCGGCAGCCTCGGTGAAGCCGCCCGTAAGCTGATGCGCTACGGGGACTTCAACTGAGGGACACCGTCCGGGGGGCGCCCGCGGCCGGGGTCGCGGCCGTCTCAGTGGGCGGGGTGGCCCAGGTCGGGGTCGTCGGGGACGGGCAGGCCGTGCTGACGCAGCCGGGCGACGCGGATGTCGTCGGCGTAGACGGTGACGATGAAGACGCTGCCCAAGATGGCCAGCAGCGGGACCATGACCCGCAGCCACAGCGGGCCGGGCAGTATCGCCAGCAGGCAGCAGATGGGCACCATGACGGCCAGGTGACGCAGGACGGTGCGGCCACGCCAGCCCGCATCGATGAGCTCGTGCCGGACCCACTCCCGGTGGGCGGGGGGCAGCCGGAAGCCGACGGCGAACTTGAGCTTGCCGCCGAAACCCGGGTCACCGGCGATGCGGGGCACCGGCGTCAGCCCTCGATGCGGCAGATGACGGTGCCGGAGGTCACGGTCTGGCCCACCTCGACCGCCAGCCCGGCCACGGTCCCGTCCTTGTGCGCGGTCAGCGGCTGCTCCATCTTCATCGCCTCGAGCACCACGACCGGATCACCGGCCGACACCGTCTGGCCGTCGGACGCGACGAGCTTGACGATGGTTCCCTGCATGGGGGTGGCGAGTTCGTCGCCGCCGCCGGTGGGCGCGGAGTGCTGGCCGCGCCGGCCGCTGCGCCGCCGGTCCGGGCCCTGGCCGCCCGTCGCCGGGGGACCGGCCACGGTCAGTGCGGCGGGCACGACCACCTCGACCCGCTTGCCGCCGACCTCGATGACCAGGCGCTCGCGTGGGTCGGGCTCCCCGGCCGGGTCGGTCTGCTGCGGCTCGAACCCGGCCGTGGGGGCGAAGTCGGTTTCGATCCACCGGGTGTGGACGCCGAACGGCTCCCCGGTGAACGCCGGGTCGCAGACGACCGCGCGGTGGAACGGCAGCACGGTCGGCATGCCTTCGACGGCGAACTCGGCCAGCGCGCGGCGGGCGCGCTCCAGGGCCTGGTCGCGGCTGGCCCCGGTCACGATCAGCTTGCCGATCAGCGAGTCGAACGCCTGGGGCACGGTCATGCCCGGCTCGTACCCGAGGTCTAGCCGGACCCCGGGCCCGGACGGAAGCTCCCAGGACCGGATCGTGCCGGGCGCGGGCAGGAAGTTGCGGGCCGGGTCCTCGGCGTTGAGGCGGAACTCGATCGAGTGGCCGCGGGGCGGCGGGTCGTCGTAGCCGATCGGGTGCCCGTCGGCGATGCGGAACATCTCCCGCACCAGGTCCAGACCGGTGACCTCCTCGCTCACCGGGTGCTCGACCTGCAGCCGGGTGTTGACCTCCAGGAAGCTGATCGAGCCGTCCCGCCCGACCAGGAACTCACAGGTGCCCGCGCCCTGATAGCCGGCCCGGCGCAGGATGGCCTTGGACGAGGAGTGCAGCAGCCCGACCTGCTCGCTGGTCAGGAACGGGGCGGGCGCCTCTTCGACCAGCTTCTGGTGGCGGCGCTGCAGGGAGCAGTCCCGGGTCGAGACCACGACCACGTTGCCGTGCGCGTCGGCCAGGCACTGGGTCTCCACGTGCCGCGGCTGGTCCAGGTAACGCTCGACGAAGCACTCGCCCCGGCCGAACGCGGCGACCGCCTCCCGCACCGCCGATTCGTAGAGGCCGGGGATCTCCTCCATCGTCCAGGCCACCTTGAGCCCGCGCCCGCCGCCGCCGAACGCGGCCTTGATCGCGATGGGCAGGCCGTGCTCCCCGGCGAACGCGACGACTTCCCCGGGGCCGGACACCGGGTCGGCCGTGCCCGGGGTGAGCGGGGCACCGACCTCCAGCGCGATGTGCCGGGCCTGGACCTTGTCGCCGAGCGCGTCAATGGCCGCGGGCGGCGGCCCGATCCAGGTCAGCCCGGCGGCCTGGACGGCCCGGGCGAAACCGGCGTTCTCGGCCAGGAACCCGTACCCGGGGTGCACGGCGTCGGCGCCGGACTCGGCCGCGATCTTGATGATCTTCTCGATGTCCAGGTAGGTCTCGGCGGCCGTGGCCCCGTTCAGGGCGTACGCCTCGTCCGCGAGCCGTGCGGGCAGCCCGTCGGTATCCTGCTCGGCGTAGACGGCCACGCTGCCCAGCCCGGCGTCCCGGCAGGCCCGGATGACGCGGACCGCGATCTCGCCGCGATTCGCGATGAGGACCTTCCGCACGGCGACCTCTTCTCTCGTTCGGCACCTGAACGCAGGCGTATGGATTCTAGCTTCGCCTGCCGTTCACCCATCTACCCGTCCGCGCGGCTGATCAGCCGGGGCCAGATCCGGTTCCGGCCCGTGTGCCCCGGGGACGTTCTAGGATGAACCGCAGCAGATAATCTCATACGCCTCTCGGTGCCCGGAGATGTCTCCCGGTGTAGGCCCATCCTCAACCGAAGCGTGACCTCAGGTACGTAGAGTGAGCGCCACTATCGGTTGCGACATCGCTCGCCCCTCCTCAGGCGATAGGCAGCCATCCCGGTACGCAGACGCCGGTATCCGGTGACTCTGGGTCGCGACAAAGGACGCGCGTACGCGAGAGAAATCCGCCCGCTGGGCGGGTCGCCTCCGCGTCACGCCGGAAGGAGCTCCGTGCAGCAGTTCATCCCGGGGGACCGAAGATGAACGTGGTCGGTCTCCTGGTCTCGTGTGCTGCGGCCGTGAGCCTCTGGGTGGGTGCGTCCCGCCCGGCGAGCGGCATGTCACGGGGATACCGCTGGCTCGCGGGCACCGCGGCGTTCTGGTTCGCCGGGTTGCTGGCCGATCAGCTGTTCGCCGGGTCGTTCGGCGGGTCCGGTCCGCTGTCGCTGGCCGATGTCGCCCCCCTGCTGGCCATGGGGCCGCTGGTGGTCGGGGTGACCGCGCTGGCCTCCGAGCCGCCGGACGGTGGCTGGCCGGAGGGCACCGAACCGGTCACCGCGGAAGGCGCCGACGCGCGCTCGGTCCTGTCCGCTCTGGCGGACGGCTACGTCCTGGCTATCGCGCTGCTGGTCATCGGCTGGGTCACGGTGTTCGGGGCCGACTACCACCACTCCGGCGAAGGCGTCGGCACGTTCCTGGAGGGCCTGGTCCACCCGCTGGTGGACGCGGCCGTGCTCGGCATGCTGCTGCCCGCCCTGACCGCCAGCTGGCGCCGGGTCGGCCTGCCCTACCTGGCCCTGTTCATCGTGGGGGTGGGCGACGCGCTGGGCGTCTCGTCCCGGCTGGCCTCCGGGCACCCGTCCGCGGCCCAGCAGGTGACCCAGATCCTGGCCTTCGGCCTGCTCGGGCTCACCCCCTGGATCTCCCGGGCGCACGTGCCCGAGATGCGGCGGCTGCCGCGCAGCATCCCCGGCTCCGGCCGGATCGTCGGCTCCGGCCGGCCGACGGTGATCGCGGCGCTGGCCGTGGCCGTGGCCACGCTGGTCGTGCTGGTCCGGGAAGTCATGGGCAACCCGGACTCAGCGCTGGCCGTGGCGGTGGCCAGCCGCCCCGCGGGCCTGGCCGTCATCCTGGCCGGCGGCGCGGCCCTGCTGGTCCTGGTGGCCCGGGTGCTGGTGCTGATCTGGGAGACCAGCGCGGTGCTGCGGGTCTGGCGTGAGTCCAGCGGCAGCCTGCGCGAGCTGGCCGACCGGACCAGCGACGTGGTGCTGGTCAGCGACCTGAACGGCCAGATCAGCTACGCCAGCCCGGCCGTCAGCGACTTCGGCTACAGCCCGGACGAGCTGGCCGGCCTGAGCCTGGCCGACCTGGTGCACCCCGAGGACCTGATGATGGCCGTGCGGGCCACCCGGACCGCGCTCGGCCGGCCCGGGGACACCGCCCCGGCCGACGGAGCCCCGGGAGATGGGGCCCCGGCCGACGGGACCGCGGCCCCCGGACCGGGCACTGATGGGGACCCGGGCGCGCCGGACCCGGACCAGGTGACCGGCCGGTTCCCGGTGCGGGTCCGGACCGCGGACGGGACCTGGCGGCACGTCGAGTCGACCATCATGCGCTACCGGGTTCCCGGCGAGCTGGACCAGCTGCTGGTCACCGCCCGTGACATCAGTGACCAGGTGGCGCTGCGCCAGCAGGTGACCCACCTGACCTTCCACGACGGGCTGACCGGCCTGCCCAACCGGGCCTACCTCGAGGACCGGGCCCGGGACGGGCTGCGCCGCCGCAGCGACGGCACCGAGGCCGCAGTGGTCTTCCTCGACCTGGACGGCTTCACCGCGGTCAACGACTCGGTCGGCCACGGCGCCGGCGACCTGGTGCTGGCTCAGGCGGCCCGGCGGCTGCGGGCGATCGTGCCCCCGCACGACACCGTGGCCCGCTGGGGCGGGGACGAGTTCGCGGTGCTCGTCGACGACGCTCCGGGCGTGCAGGACATCGCGGACATCGCCGAGCGGATGGCGGGCACGATCAGCTCCGCCCCGTTCCGGGTCGCAGACCGGGACATCGCCCTGACCGCCAGCGTCGGGGTGGCGCTGGCCGACGGGTCACCGCCCGGGCTGGTGCTGCGGAACGCCGACGTGGCCATGTCCAAGGCCAAGGACAGTGGCGGCGGCCGGGTCGAGGTGTTCGCGGCCCACATGCACGCCGACGTGGTCCGCCGGCTGGAGCTGGCCAGCGACCTGCAGGGCGCGATCTCGCGGCAGGAGCTGACCGTGCAGTACCAGCCGGTCGTCGACCTGGAGACGGACCAGGTGACCGGAGCCGAGGCCCTGGTCCGCTGGTGGCGGGACGGCGCCGCCGTGCCGCCGGCCGACTTCCTGGACGTGGCCGAGGACTCGGGCCTCATCGTGCCGCTGGGCGCGTGGGTGCTGTCCACCGCCTGCGCCCAAGGCGCCGCCTGGCGGGCCGGGGGCTGGGACATCAACGTCTCGGTCAACCTGTCGGCCCGGCAGGTCAACTCGCCCCGGTTCGCCGAGTCCGTGGCCGCGGCCCTGGCCGAAAGCGGCCTGCCGCCGGAGGCCCTCATCCTCGAGGTCACCGAGCGCGTCCTGGTCGAGGACGGCGGTCTCATGGTCGAGCGCCTGGCCGGCCTGCGCCGGCTGGGCGTGCGGCTGGCCATCGACGACTTCGGCACCGGCTACGCGTCGCTGGCCTACCTGCGCGGGCTGCCGGTGGACATCATCAAGATCGACCCGTCGTTCGTAGCGGGCCTCGGCCACGACGACACGCTCACCCTGCTGACCCGGACCATCGTCCAGGTCGGCCACGACCTGGGCATCATGGTCGTCGCCGAGGGCATCGAGAGCCAGCACCAGCTGCACATGCTGCGCGAGATGGGCTGCGGCTACGGCCAGGGTTTTCTGGTCGCACGGCCCATGGCCGCCCCGGGGGTGGAGTCCCTCATCAACGGCGCCGCCGACCCGCCGCCGGGTCACGGCGGCGGGTCTACCGGCCACGGCGGTGGCACCCCCGGCCACGGCGGTGGCACTCCCGGGCACGGGGGCGGGTCCCCGGGTCAGGGCGGCGGCACGCCGGGAAACGGCGGCGGCGGCCCACCCGGCCGCGGGGACGGGTCTCCCGGCCCCGGCGGCGGCACGGCGGGTTCCGGTGATGACCCACCGGGCCGCAGTGATTCCGTCGCCCGCAGCGGCGCCCCCGCCTGAACCGGTCACCGCGGGCCGATTCGTCTCACCTGGTGAGACGAATCGGAGACCAAGTTGACGGGCGGCCCGGGACAGGGCAAGGTGACTGATGTGAACGGCACCCTCATTCTGGTACTTGGACAGCGCGCAGATCGCTGACCAGGCCAGTTCCTGCGCGCTCCCCTCGACTGCCACTCGGCACGGGGGGTTTTTTAATGCCCGTCCGCTCGCGCACCCTCGCAGCGGAGCGTCTCGCCGACAAGGAATCAATCGGATGACTGAGCAGACGAAACCCGCTTCTCCCACGCGCGCATCTTCCGGCCCCACCCCGCTGGAAGTCGCGCGG
>DASWVA010000186.1:0-3757 GCA_036401415.1 Streptosporangiaceae bacterium | reverse complement strand
GCGTGAGGTGGCCACCACCGACCCGGCCTTCTACCGCTGGACGCAATGGATCTTCCTGCGGATCTTCGGCAGCTGGGTGGACGAGCAGACCGGCCGGGCCCGGCCCATCGGCGAGCTGATCGCCGAGTTCGAATCCGGCGCCCGCCCGGTGCCCGGGCCGCCCGGGACCTGGGCGCCGTGGCCGTCGCTGACCCCGGAGGAGCGGCGGCGGCTGGTGGACGGGTACCGGCTCGCCTACCTGTCCGACGAGCTGGTCAACTGGTGCCCGGGGCTGGGCACGGTGCTGGCCAACGAGGAGGTCACTGCGGACGGCCGCAGCGACATCGGCAACTACCCGGTCTACCGGCGGCCGCTGCGGCAGTGGATGCTGCGGATCACCGCGTTCGCGGAACGGCTGCTGGCCGACCTGGACGCGCTGGACTGGCCGGAGCCCATCAAGCTGCGGCAGCGGAACTGGATCGGCGCCAGCGACGGGGCGCTGATCGCCTTTCCGGTGGACGGCCCGATGGCCGGGGCGGACGCGTCGATCGAGGTGTTCACCACCCGGCCGGACACGCTGACCGGGGCCACGTACCTGGTCCTGGCCCCGGAGCACCCGCTGGCCGGCGAGCTCGTCGCGTCCGCGGACGCCGCGGTGCGGGACGCGGTCGGGGCGTACCGCGAGCAGGCGTCGCGGCGCAGTGACCGGCAGCGGGCGGCGGAGGGCGGGGCCAAGACCGGGGTGCCGACCGGGCGCTCGGTGATCAACGTGGCCACCGGCGAGCCGATTCCGGTGTACCTGGCCGATTACGTGCTGGCCGGGTACGGGACCGGGGCGATCATGGCCGTGCCGGCCCACGACGAGCGGGACCGCGACTTCGCGGACGCCATGGGCCTGCCGGTGCGGGAGGTGGATCCGGCCTGGCTGGGCGACCTGGCGGGCGCGATCACCTGGCTGCGGGACAGCGGGCACGGCCGGGGGGCGCGGGCCTACCGGCTGCGGGACTGGCAGTTCTCCCGCCAGCGCTACTGGGGCGAGCCGTTCCCGATCGTGTACGACGAGCACGGACCGGTCGCGCTGCCGGAGGCCCAGCTGCCGGTCCGGCTGCCGGACATGAACGATTTCCGTCCCGCCCCCGGAGAGCAGGACAGCGAGCCGGTCCCGCCGCTGGCCCGGGCGACCGAGTGGGCTGAAGTCACGCTGGACCTGGGCGATGGGCCGCGGCCCTACCGTCGTGAGCTGAACACCATGCCGCAGTGGGCCGGCTCCTGCTGGTACTACCTGCGTTACCTGGACCCCGCCAATGACCAGGTGTTCATCGACCCGGAGATCGACCGGTACTGGATGACGCCGGCGCAGCCCCGGTTCGACGGCGACGGCGGGGTCGGGCTCTACGTGGGCGGGGTCGAGCACGGCGTGCTGCACCTGCTCTACGCCCGGTTCTGGCACAAGGTGCTGTACGACCTGGGGCAGGTGGCGACCCGGGAGCCGTTCCAGCGGCTGGTCAACCAGGGCTACATCCTGGCCGACTCGTTCACCGACGAGCGCGGCATGTACGTGGCCGCGGCCGAGGTCGAGCACGAGGCCGACGGGTACACGTTCCAGGGACGGCCGGTGACCCAGCGGTCCGGGAAGATGGGAAAAAGCCTGAAGAACAGCGTGAGCCCGGACGACATCTACGACGCCTACGGGGCCGACACGCTGCGGCTGTACGAGATGGCCACCGGCCCGCTGGACACCAGCCGGCCCTGGCAGACCGGCGACATCATCGGCGTGCACCGGCTCCTGCAACGGCTGTGGCGCACCATCATCGACGAGGCTACCGGGGAGGCTCGGGTCAGCGGGAGCTCCCGGGACGGCGAGCTTGACCCGGAGACGGCGCGGCGGCTGCACCGGACCATCGCCGTGGTCCGGGCCGACCTGGAGGCGCTGCACTACAACACGGCCATCGCCCGGCTGACCGAGCTGGTCTCGCACGCGGCCCGGCTGGCCGCCGAGGGCGGGGGTTCCGGCGGGGGTTCCGGCGCGGCCCTCCCCCGGGCGCTGGCCGAGCCGCTGGTGCTGATGATGGCGCCGCTGGCCCCGCACATCGCCGAAGAGCTGTGGTCCCGGCTCGGGCACGCCGGGACGCTGGCCTACGAGCCGTTCCCGGTGGCCGACCCGGCCCTGGCCGTTGAGGACACCGTCGAGCTGCCGGTGCAGATCAACGGCAAGGTCCGGTTCACGGTCGGGGTCCCGGCCGAGGCCGGCGAGGACGCGGTCCGCGAGCTGGTCACCGGCAACGAGGCTTCGGGCGGGCCGTGGACGGGATGGCCGTCCAGCGGATCATCGTGGTGCCAGGCCGCATCGTCAACGTGGTGGCCCGCTGAATCGGGTCAACCAAACGGGCCGAGCGGCGTCTTATGTATGGGGGCAAAGCGGGGCGAGCATCACGAAGAGGATGATCATGTTCAAACGACGGAATCATCGGGGCATCACGCTGCTGACGGCGGCGCTGGCCAGCGGAGGGCTGGCGGCCGCGCTGGCCGCGGGACCGGCGTCGGCATCGGCACCGGCTGGGGCGCCCCCCTCGGCGCCCGGGCTGACGCCGGGAGTGGCCACGGTCACGCCGGCCGGCGGGGGGTCGTCCGTGGCCGACCTGGCCTACACGGCGGCAAACGGGTCGGTCTACGTCGGCAACGCGCTGGCCTCCGCGCCGGCCGAGACCGCGCTGGGCGGGCGCCTGATCGGCGGGCCGGCGGTCACGTTCGAGTCCGGCGGCAGTGGCCTGCTGGCCGTGTTCGGGCGCGGCACCGACAACGCGCTGTGGTGGGACCACCAGACGGCGCCGGGCACCTGGTCGGGCTGGCAGTCGCTCGGCGGCCGGCTGACCTCCAAGCCGGGCGCCGCGACCTATGACCCGGGTAGCAGGCTCACCGTGGCCGCGCGCGGAACGGACGCCGCGGTGTGGCAGCGGACCCTGACCTCAGCCGGCTGGACCCCGTGGGGGATCGCGCAGGACCCGGGCATCTTGATGCCGGGCACCGCTCCCGCCCTGGCTTACGATCCTGCTGGACACCTGCTGGTGGTCGCGGTCGGCAACGACCATCAGGTCTACCTGGAGCCCGAAGGCACCGATTTCGGCTTCAACAGCCTTGGCGGGACGACCAGCGACAACCCGGCCGTGACCGTGGTCCAGGGGACCGCGTCCGACCCGAACGCGCTGTACGCGGTGGCGTTCGTGCGCGGCCCCGACCACGCCCTGTGGGCCGAGCAGGTCACCCTGCCGCTGAGCTTCAGCGGGCCGGGGCCCGGTTCGGCGGGCTGGAAGTCCTACGGCGGGGCGCTGACCTCGGGCGTGGCGGCCCAGACGGCCACCGGCGGCTCGTTCACCTACGTGTTCGGGCTCGGCACCGACAACCAGTTTTGGACCCGGACCGGCGACTGGCCGACGCTGGGTCCCTGGCAGCACGCCTAACGCGGCGCCCGCAGGACCACGACGGACCGGGGGCTGACCGTGAAGATGTCCCCGGTGTGCAGCGGGCGCACCGGGGCCGGGCGGGCGCCCTCGAACGTGTTGACCTCGAGCTGCCAGGTCCGGTCGTCGGCCGGGCCCCGGGTCACCGGCAGGGTGAAGTCGAGCAGCTCCCACCAGGCGTTGACCAGGATCAGGAAGTCGTCGTCGACCAGCGGGGTGCCGTCGGCGGCCCTGTCGGGGCTGTCCGAGCCGTCCAGGTAGACGGCCAGGGCCAGCGCGCTGTCGTCCTTCCAGTCGGCGTCGGTCATACCGGTGCCGGA
>DASWVA010000185.1:0-4160 GCA_036401415.1 Streptosporangiaceae bacterium | reverse complement strand
CAGCGAGCTCACCCCGAGCTCATGGTCATAACCCCGCCGCGCGAAATTATCCGCCACCGCCACCCGGTGCCCCGCCGCCGACAAACACAACGCCGCCGGCCACCCCAGATACCCATCCCCACCCAGCACCAGAATCTTCATCGCGCGTCACCTACCTGCCTGTCGCTCGCGGTCGTCCGAATGTCGTTTTCGGGGGGCCTGCCAACCGCTCGGTCCCTGTTGTCTAACTGATGCCTGATTCGGCGTTTTCCCAGCCCATCCACAGCCGCCATCGGCTGCGCTCAATGCAGCGACACGGTAGCGTGATGCTCAGCAGCCGAAAGGCTGATGAAGAGATTGCGTAGTATTCGAGGCGCTGTTGGCCTGCGGCGTCAGCCCTTCCGCACCCGATCTCTGTGACCTGCCCGACCTTGGATATAGCGGGTCACGTAGCCTAGGACACCAATGGCATATGTAAACAGTCGGATCAGCGCGGCCTTGTGGCGAAAGGTCCGCAGCAATGTAGGGATCCGCTTCACCCGGTTCACGCTGGTGGCTGTGGCGTCCGTCGCCGCCAGCCAGATAGCACTGAGCCTGCTCCTCGGCCCCGGCCATCAGACCGCGGGCTTCTCCGGTGGCCTCGCCGCCGTGATCGGCGCCGGCGTGAGTTACGTGCTGAGCCGCTGGGCGTGGGAGCGCAAGGGGCGGCCCGACCTGCTACGGGAGACGCTGCCGTTCTGGCTCGTCTCGGTGATGGTGTGGATCCTGCTGGCCCTGGCCGCGAAGATCGGCGTTCACCTCGCCGCGTCTATGGACCTGCACGGTGCGGAGCGGATCGCCGTGGTCGACGGCACCTACTTCGCGGCCAACTGCATCACGTTCCTGCTGCGTTTCCTGCTCTTCCACTACGTGCTGTTCGCCGACTCGCGGTCCAAGCGCGGGTCGGCGAAGACGGAGCCCGTCGGCCCGTCCCTGAACTCCACGATCGAAGCGGCCGCTGGCGCGCCCGGCTCCCGTGTGCCGGCCGATGCGGCTGATGGCGCCGGGCCGCTGGCTGAGGTAACGTCCGACCGGCGCTGACGCTCGCGCCACCCAGGACAGCTCCCGGCCCGCGCGCCGACGCGCGCGGGCCCGAAACCTGCACGCTGACCCGCAGCCCGCGCGCGGACCTGAGACCCGCGAACCCGAGACCCGCGGACCCGGGTAACTGGCCCGGGTCCGCACGCAGGTAACTCTTTCAGCGCGTGTCCGGCGTCCCGTCCATCAGTTCGTCCGGCGAGGCGGCCGGCGGCCGGCCGCCCGAGGTCCCGTCCGGCCGGCGCTGACGTTCGCGCCACCAGGTCCCCAGCACCACCCGGCTGAACCGGACCCCGTAGAACAGGTTGTTCACACCCGGGATGTGCAGGTGGTACAGCGGGTTCTGCCCCTTCTTGGACTCACCCACCCGCCGCTTGTGGATGGTGGCCGGCACTTCGGCCACCTGGTAGCCGTGGGTGATGACCCCGATCAGCAGCTCCGAAGCCTGGTACTGCGGCTGGGACAGCTGCACCGCCCCGGTGACCCCGGCCCGCATGGCCCGCAGCCCGAACGTGGTGTCGGAGATGCGCTGGCCGGTCAGCAGGCTGATCGTGGCGGCGAAGAACCGGACCCCGGCCTGGCGGACCGGGTCCTTGGTTTCCTCGCTGCCGAGCCGCCGGGACCCGGTCACGAAGTCGGCCTCGCCCGCCAGGATCGGTGCCATCAGGTTCTCGATCTCGGCCGGGTTGTACTGGCCGTCGGCGTCGGTGGTGACGATGTACTGGGCGCCGCCTTCGCGGGCGATCCGGTACCCCAGCCGCAGCGCCGCGCCCTGCCCGCGGTTGCCCGGCACGTCGGCCACCAGGGCCCCGGCCGCTTCCGCCTCCTTGGCCGTGGCGTCCACGCAGCCGTCGGCGACCACGATCGTCGCGGTCTTCAGGCCGGACACGTACTCGGGCAGGTTCTGCACGACCGGGCCGACCGCGCCTTCCTCGTTGTAGGCCGCGATGATCACCGCGACCGGCGGCAGCTGCCGGACCTGGTCTCCGTACTGCTCGCGCATGACGCTGAGCACCGCGTCGTCCACGGCGACGTCCGCGGCGGGCGCGTAGGAACTGGCGGCACTCACCGGGCCCCCTCCGCCACCAGGGTCCGGTTGGGATCGAAGTCCGGCCACACCGTCGCCATGCCCTTTTCCAAGTCGTAGGTGGGGGAGTAGCCCAGGCTCCGGGCCACCGAGATGTCCAGCTTGACCGCGGGCATCTCGCCTTGCTGGATCGGCGCGTTCTCGGCCGGGATGCCGATCCCGGTCACCCGGCGTGCCGTCTGGACCATCTCGTTCACCGTGACCGACTGGCCCGAACCCAGGATGACCGGGCCGCTGTGATCGCTGTGCCACGCCGCGAACATTCCGCTGATCACGTCGTCGACCTGGATCACGTCGCGGATCATGGTCCCGTCACCGCGGACCTTGACCCCGGTGCCGTCGCGCGCGGCCTTCATCAGCCGGGGAATGAAGCTGTCCTTGTGCTCCATGCCGGGCCCGTACACGTTCGAGAAGCGCAGCGGGATCCCGCGCACTCCGTAAGCGGCCGAATAACAGCTGATCAGCATCTCCGAGGCTGCCTTGGTCGCGCCGTACGGGGTGAGCGGCCGCAACGGGGCCTGCTCGGTGATCACCGACGCGCCGACGTTGCCGACCACCGCGTTGGTGGACGCGAACAGGAACGTCCGCACCTCCCGCTGGCGGGCCAGTTCGAGCAGGCCCGCGGTCAGCGCCACGTTGTTCCGGTAGGTGGCCCCGGGGTCCTGCAGCGACTCCAGCACCGACGTGCGCGCCGCCAGGTGGATGATCACTTCGGTTCCGGGCGCCACCGCCTCGGCCGCGATGTCCGGGTCCACCAGGTCCCCGGTCACCACCCGGACCGACGGGTCGCCGGAGAAGGGCTTCAGGTCGGCCACCGTCACTTCGGCGCCCCGGGCCAGCAGCGCGGCGACCACCCGGCGCCCGATGAATCCGGCGCCCCCCGTCACCAGCACATGGGAGCGAAGATCGTTCCCCATCCATGCTCCATTCGGGAGTAGTTCAAGCGTGAAATTCGCAACGCGGGCACGTTACTGGTCTCAGCTGAGGATTAGCTGGGCGCCATCGCCGAGCGCATCACGCTGACGGGCAAGATCTGCCAGGTCAGTCTAACGGCGGACCACCCGTGGCACCTGGGAGCTGACCAAATGTGTCATGCTGGGCGGAGGCGGTACGCGGAGGAACTCCGGTGAGAATCCGGGGCTGTCGCGCAACTGTAACCGGTGAGTGATCCCTCAGTGATGCCACTGTCGCGCTGCGGCGGGAAGGCGAGGGTGAGCGCTGATCCGGGAGCCAGGAGACTCCGGCCGCCGATCACCCCTACGGGCGCGCACACCCGGGAAGGATCTGCTGCACAATGACGGCCCCCAGCGTCAGTCCTGGTGCCACGCACGCACCCCTCTACCCGTTCGCGGCCATCGTCGGTATGGCCGACCTCAAGCTCGCACTGCTGCTCAATGCGGTCTCACCCGCGATCGGCGGGGTACTGGTGCGCGGGGAGAAGGGCACCGCCAAGTCGACCGTGGTCCGCGGGCTCGGCGCGCTGCTGCCCCCGGTCCGGGTGGTGGCGGGCTGCCGTTTCTCCTGCGACCCGGCCGACCCCGATCCGGCCTGCCCGGACGGGCCGCACCCGGCAGGCGCGCCGGGGTTGTCCCGCCCGGTCACCCTGGCTGAGCTGCCGGTTGGTGCGACCGAGGACCGGCTGGCCGGGTCGCTGGACATCGAGCGGGCACTGTCCGAGGGCGTCACCGCCTACGAGCCGGGAGTGCTGGCCGCCGCTCATCGCGGCCTGCTCTACGTGGACGAGGTCAACCTGCTGCACGACCACCTGGTCGACCTGCTGCTGGACGCGGCCGCGCTCGGCGTCAGCTACGTGGAGCGGGAAGGCGTATCGATCCGGCACGCGGCCCGCTTCCTGCTCGTCGGCACCATGAACCCGGAGGAAGGCGAGCTGCGGCCGCAACTGCTGGACCGGTTCGGGCTCACCGTGGAGGTGGCGGCCAGCCGGGACCCGGATGAGCGGGCCGAGGTCGTCCGGCGCCGCCTGGCCTTCGAAGCCGCCCCGGCCACCTTCGCCGCC
>DASWVA010000184.1:0-4422 GCA_036401415.1 Streptosporangiaceae bacterium | reverse complement strand
GCACATGACGTCGGGGCGGACGCCGGCGTGGCGGGCTGCGAAGAGTTCACCGGTCCGGCCGAAGCCCGTGGCGATCTCATCGAAGATCAGCAGCACGCCGTGCTCGTCGCAGGCGTCCCGGAGTACCCGCAGATAGCCGGGGTGGTGGAATTGCATGCCACCGGCGCCCTGGACCACCGGCTCGACGATCACCGCGGCGAGTTCATCCGCGTGCTGGGCGATCAGGGTGGTCAGGTGGGCGGCGTAACCGGGGTCCACCCCGGCGGCGAAGCCCGCGGGCGGCCGCCCGGCGAACACCTGCTGCGGCAGCACACCGTCCCAGACCCGGTGCATACCACCGTCCGGGTCACACACGGACATGGCCCAGAACGTGTCGCCGTGGTAACCGCCACGCCAGGTCAGCAGGCGGCGCCTGGCCGGGCGGCCACGGGATCGCCAGTACTGCAGGCACATCTTGATGCCGACTTCGACCGAGACCGAGCCCGAGTCACACAGGAACACGTGCTCCAGGCCATCGGGAGCCAGCGTGGCCAGCCGGTCGCACAGCCGCACGGCGGGCTCGTGGGTCAGGCCGCCGAACATCACGTGGCTCAGCCGCCCCAGCTGCTCACGAGCGGCCCGGTCCAGCTCCGGATGGCGGTAGCCGTGGATCGCGGCCCACCAGGAGGACATGCCGTCGATGAGCTCGGGCTGACCGGGCTGGGCCAGACGGAGCCGCACCCCGGACGCCGACTCCACCACAAGCGGCGGGTGCGTACCGGGCATGGGAGCGTACGGGTGCCAGACCCGGCGGCGGTCAAGGTCAGTAAGGTGCGGCAGATCCATTGAGGGCTAACGGCGGCTGGCGCTACGGCCCCGGGAGGAGCCGGAACCCCGGCCACGCTTTTCCCGCAGCCGCATCGACACCTTGAGCGGGCTGCCGTCAAAACCGAACTCCTCGCGGAGCTTGCGCTCCACGAACCGGCGGTAGGACGCCTCCAGGAATCCAGTGGTGAACAGGACCACGTGCGGGGGCCGGATGCCCGCCTGGGTGGCGAATAGCACCTTGGGCTGGCGGCCGCCGCGGACCGGCGGCGGCGTGGCCGCGATCAGGCTGTTCAGCCAGGAGTTCAGGCGGCCGGTGGACACCCGGGTCTCCCAGCCCGCGAGCGCGGTCTCGATCGCCGGGACCAGCCGTTCGACGTGCCGTCCGGTAGTGGCGGAGATGTTGACCCGCGGGGCCCAGCGGGCGTTGTACAGCTGCCGGTCAATCTCGCGTTCCAGGTAGTGGCGGCGTTCTTCATCAACCAGGTCCCACTTGTTGAACGCGATGACCAGGGCCCGGCCCGCCTCGATGACCATGGAGATGATCCGCAGATCCTGCTCGGTCAGCGGCTCGCTCGCGTCGACCAGCACCACCGCGACCTCGGCGACCTCCAGCGCCCCGGCGGTGCGCAATGCCGCGTAGTAGTCGGCGCCCTGGTTCTCCCGGAACCGCCGCCGGATGCCGGCCGTGTCCACGAACCGCCAGGTCGTGCCGCCCAGCTCGATCAGCTCGTCGACCGGGTCCCGGGTGGTTCCGGCCACGTCGTCGACCAGGACCCGCTGCTCTCCGGCCAGTTTGTTGAGCAGGCTGGACTTGCCCACGTTCGGCTTACCGAGCAGGGCCACGCGGCGCGGGCCGGACGGGGCGGTGCGGGGCTGGGGCGGTGCCTCCGGCAGCGCGTCCAGGACGGCGTCGAGCAGGTCACCGCTGCTGCGCCCGTGCAGCGCGCTGACCGGGCGGGGCTCGCCCAGGCCAAGCGACCACAGCGCGGACGCGGTCATCTCGGTGGCGGCGTTGTCGACCTTGTTGGCCGCCACCACCACCGGCACGCCCGAGCGGCGGAGCACGTCCGCGACCGCGTCGTCGGCGTCGGTCGCGCCGACCGTGGCGTCCACCACGAACAGCACGGCATCGGCGGTGCCGGCCGCGATCCGGGCCTGCCCGGCGATACGGGCGGCCAGCGAGCCGGTCTTCTCCTCGGACGGCTCCCAGCCGCCCGTGTCCACCAGGGTGAACAGCCGGCCGCGCCAGTTCGCGTCATAGGCCACCCGGTCCCGGGTGACGCCGGCGGTGTCCTCCACCACGGCCAGCCGGCTGCCCAGGATCCGGTTGACCAGGGTGGACTTGCCCACGTTGGGCCGGCCGACGACCGCGACGACCGGGCGGTCGGCGACGGGGAAGTCCTCCTCGCCGGCCTCGAGGTCCGGGTCTTCGTCGTCGGGCAGGTAGTGGTCGTCCACGCCGGGCACGAACTCGCCGATGCCCGGCTCGAACTCCTGGTCCGGGCCCGTGCCGGCGAGTTCGTCGCCAGGGTTCATCCGGTCGCGGGGGTTCATCGGGTCGCCGGGGCTCATCGGGTGGTCCGGGCGGTGTCGGGCAGGCCGGCGCGTTCCTGGGCCAGGTGAGCGATCATGCCGATGACCTCTTCGAGGCCGAACATGGTGGAATCGATCTCCACCGCGTCGTCGGCCCGGGCCAGCTGAGCCGCGTCCATCCGGTCCCGGCGGGCCTGATCGGTCTCGGTGGCCCGGACCGTGACCGCGGGGCCGGCGACGGGGCCGCGGGTGAGATCGGCGGTGCGGCGCTGGGCGCGAGCCCGCTCACTGGCGGTGAGGAACACCTTGACCACCGCGTCCGGGGCAACCACGGTCCCGATGTCGCGGCCCTCGGCCACGATCCCGCGGCCCTCGGCCCGGGCCCCGGCGATGATCTCCCGCTGCTGGCCGATCAGCTGACGGCGTACCTGCGGCACCCGGGCCACGGCCGACACCGCGCCGGTGACCTCCTGGGTGCGGATGGCCGAGGTCACATCCTGGCCGTCCACGGTCACCCATGGGCCGTCAGGGTCGGTGCCCACCTCGATGATGGGTTCCCGGGCCACCTCGGCCACCACGTCGGCGTCGTCGACCGGGACGCCGCGAGCCAGGATCCACCAGGTCAGGGCCCGGTACATGGAGCCGGTGTCCAGATAATGGAGGCCCAGGGCGCGGGCCGCGCCGCGGGAGGCACTCGATTTGCCGGAGGCCGAAGGGCCGTCGACCGCGATGACGATTCCGTGGCCCGATACTGCGCCGTGAAACCCGGCAGAAATACTCACACCCGTCAGGTTACCGGCGTACCGGCCATCCGGCGTCCGCGAGCGCGGTAATCAGCCGCCCGGCCGCCTCCGGCCGGACCGAAAGCTCGGCCACGCCGACCGGCGCACCCGGCGAGTGCTCGATGCCGACGTCCTCGATGTTCACCCCAGCGGCGGCCGCGGCCGCGAACAGCCGGGCCAGCTCACCGGGCCGGTCGCTGATCACCACCTGGACGGCGGCGAACGCGCGGGCCGGCCCACCGTGCTTGCCGGGGATCCGGGCCACGCCGGCCCGGCCCTGGTCCAGCAGCTCGGTCAGCTTCTGATCACCGGCGGGATCACCCCCGGCCAGAGCCCGGGCGGCCGCGGCCAGATCGCCGGCCACCGCGGTCAGCACCTCGGCCACGGGCGCGGCGTTGCCGGTCAGGATCTGCCGCCACAGCGCGGTGTCGCCGGCCGCGATCCGGGTACTGTCGCGCAGGCCCTGCCCGGCCAGCTGGAGTGCGCCGGCCGGCACCGAGGCCGGGGCGAGCCGGGCGGCCAGGGCCGCGGCGACCACGTGCGGCGCATGCGAGATCAGCGCCACCCAGCGGTCGTGGGTGGCGGCGTCGGTGACCACCGGCTCGGCCCCGCACGCCGCGGCCAGGGCGCGGGCCGTGGCCAGGGCGGCCGGGCTGGTCTCCGGGGCCGGGCACAGCGCCCAGGTCCGGCCGAGGAACAGGTCGGCGCGAGCGGCGGCGGGCCCGGACCGTTCCCGGCCAGCCAGCGGGTGCCCGGGCACGTACCCGGTGATGTCGCAGCCCGCGTCCCGGGCCTGCGCCAGTGGCTGGGCCTTGACGCTGGCCACATCGGTGTAGCAGGTGGCCAGGCCGGCCCGCTGGGCCGCGGACAGCACCGCGGCCACGCTGGCGGGCGGCACCGCGATCACCGCCACGTCAGCGGGACCACCGGGTACGCCGGCGGCGGGCAGCAGCTGACCCGCACCCAGCTCGGCGGCCAGCGCGGCCGCTTCCGGGTCGGTGTCGGACAGCCAGACCTCGGCGCCGGCCCGGCGCAGGGCGAGCGCCGCGGAAGTCCCGATCAGGCCCGAGCCGAGGACCACGATCCGCCCCGGCACCGGCCTCTGCGTCACGCCCCGGTCCCTAACGTGCTGGCTTCACTGGGCGATGTCCAGCCGGAGCGCGGCCGCCCCGCGCAGGTAGACATGCTGCACCTCGCGGCGCGGCCGATCCGTGTCCACGTGCATCATCAGCCGGACGACGCGGGGCAGCGCGCCCGGTACCGGGATCTCGGTGGCGCACAGCAGCGGCACGTCCTGGAA